>JAGQRJ010000537.1 GCA_020425635.1 Planctomycetota bacterium
ATAGAAGGGGCGGAGCTTGCCTCCGCCCGCCGTCGCGCTTCCGCGCGTCGCTCTCTTCCGGGTCCGAGACCGGGTCCGAGACCGAGGCCAGGACCGAATGGCGATCCTCGTTGCGAGTTGGGTCGGGATCGCCGAAACTCCCCCCCCATGAACGACTCAGCTCCCCTGGCCACCCGCCCCGTCCCCAAGACCGGGGTGATCTACGTCATGGCCGAGGCCACCAAGCGCGGCTACCGCCGCGGCGACCCCGACTGGTGCAACCTCGGTCAGGGCCAGCCCGAGACCGGGGAGATCGAGGGCGCGCCGCCCCGGATCGAGTCGATCGTGCTCGACCCCCACGATCGCGACTACGCGCCCGTGGTGGGCCTGAGCGAGCTGCGCGAGCGGGTGGCCGCGCTCTACAACGAGCTCTACCGCAAGGGCAAGCGCAGCCAGTACACGGCCGAGAACGTGTGCATTTGCCCGGGCGGGCGCGCGAGCTTGACCCGCGCGGTGGCGGCGCTGGGCGGGGTGAACCTGGGGCACTTCCTCCCCGACTACACCGCCTACGAAGAGCTGCTCTCGGTGTTCCGCCTGTTCACGCCGATCCCGATCCTGCTCGACCGCGAGCGGGGCTACGCCTTCACCTCCGAGGACCTCTACCGCGAGATCACCGGACGCGGGCTGGGGGCGGTGCTGGTCTCGAACCCCTGCAACCCGACCGGCGCCCACACCCGCGGCGAGGAGCTCGAGCGCTGGGTGCGCACCGGACGCGACACCGAGTGCACGCTCTTGTTCGACGAGTTCTACAGCCACTACGTGTGGGGCGGGACGGGGGTCCCGGAGAGCGCCGCGGCCTACGTCGAGGACGTCGACCGCGACCCGGTGGTGTGCTTCGACGGCTTGACCAAGAACTGGCGCTACCCGGGCTGGCGGGTGAGCTGGGCGGTCGGTCCGCGGAGCTTCATTGACGCGGTCGCCAGCGCGGGGAGCTTCCTCGACGGCGGCGCCAACGCGCCCTTGCAGCGCGCGGCGCTGCCCCTGCTCGAGCCCGAGCGGGTCAAGCAGGAGGCCGCCGCGATCCACCGCCAGTTCAGCGCCAAGCGCGAGCGCGTGATCGAGCTGATCGAGGGCATGGGGCTCAAGTTCGACGTGCGCCCGGCGGGGACGTTCTACGCCTGGGCCTCCCTCGAGGACCTGCCCGAGCCCTTCAACGACGGCATGACCTTCTTCCGCCGCGGGCTCGAGCGCAAGGTGATCTGCGTGCCCGGCGAGTTCTTCGACGTGAACCCCGGCAAGCGCCGCCGCGCGGCCCACGGCACGCGCTTCAGCAAGCACGTGCGGCTCAGCTTCGGCCCGCCGCAGGCGGAGGTCGAGCGCGGGCTCCAGCGCCTCGCGAGCATGATCCCGCGCGGGTAGGCGGCTCCTAGCGGCCTGTTGAAGAAGCCCTGGCAAGGCGCGAGGAGGTCCAGCAACCGTGGGGGTTGTGACCGACGAGCAACGCAGTCCAGGGCTTTTTCAACGGCTGCTAGGGAGACGCCGCCAGGGTCAGCTCGAACACGGTCCCCTCGGGCCCGCTCTCGACGAGGGTCAACTCGCCGCCGTGGGCGCGCGCGAACTCGCGGGCGAGGCTCAACCCGAGGCCGTGCCCGCCGCCGGTGCGCGAGGGGTCGGCGCGGAAGAAGCGGTCGAAGATCTGCTCGCGGTGTTCGGGCGCGATCACGGGGCCGCTGTTCGAGACGCGCAGGCGCGCCCGTCCGTCGGCGCTCGCGAGCTCGACCTTGACCCAGCCGTCGGCGCGGTTGTATTTGCTCGCGTTGCCGATCAGGTTGCGCACCGCCGAGGGGAGCAAGCTCGGGTCGGCCTCGACGGGCAGGGCGTCGGGGACCTCGACCTCGAAGCGCAGCTCGGGGGCGAGGTCGGCGCCGTCTTCGCAGGTCTCGCGCACGCACGCGGCGAGGTCGAAGGGCTGGCGCTGGAGCTGGAGGGTGCCCGCGTCGAGGCGGCTGAACACGAGCAGCGCGTGCATGAGCCCCTTGAGGCGCTGGATCTCCTCGAGGATCGAGCCCAACGCGGCCTGGGCTGGGGTCCCGTCGGGGACGTTGCCGAGCGCGGTCTCGACCTCGCCCTGGATCACGGCGAGCGGGGTCTTGAGCTCGTGCGAGGCGTCGGCGCTGAAGCGCACGGCCTGGAGGTAGCTGCCTTGCAGGCGCTCGAGCATGGCGTTGAACACGCGGATCAGGCGCGCAAACTCCTCGTCGACGCCGACCTCGGGGATCCGGCGATCGAGCTGGGCGGCCGTGATCTGCTCGGCCGCGTCGCCGAGCGCGGTGACCGGCTTCAGCGCCCGGCTGGCGATCCACCAGCCGCCGCCGCCCGCGACGAGGAACGCCGCGGCGAGGGCGCCGAGGAACATGCGGTGGACCTGGGCGGCGCGGGCCTCGAAGGTCGAGAGGTTGACCGCGACGTGCAGGGTGTGCGAGCCGGCGGGGAAGGACCCCACCCGCCAAGGGCCGCTGGGGAGCGCGTAGGAGGTGTAGATCGCCTGGCTGAAGGTCTCGTCGGGGACCTTGCGCCCGAAGGGGCCGCGCCCGCGGCGCCTCCCTCGGCGGTGCTCTGCGCCGTCGGGGGGGCGCGCGTCGCCATTCGGCGCGGCGGGGGTGTCCGCGCGCTCGCGCCCGCCGGGGGACCCGCCTGCTCTGCGGCGACCTTCGCCCCGCGGGGAGCGCTGGCCCGCGGCCTGCACGGCGTCTCCGGGCTGCGGGTCGTCGCTGGTGACCTCGGCGACCGAGGGGGGCGCCTGGAGGCCCGGCTCGTCGGCGCCTGGGGGCGGAGGGGGAGGCGGGGGGCGGTCGTCGTCTCCGCTGCGTCTGCGTCCGGGCCAGCGCGGGGGCCAATGCAGCGCGCCCTCCGTGCCCGGCGGGAGCGGCTCGGGCTCGGGCAGCCGGTCGGCGCTCAGCTCCGCGGGCCAGAGCGGGGTGTGGACCTTGAGCTCGCCGTCGCGCACGAGCGCGATCCCGACCTCGTTGATCTCCTCGCCGAGGAGCACCAGGCCCTCCTGGGTCAGCAGCTCGTGGGGCGGCCCGAACTGCAGGCTCTTGAGGGTCAGGTGCTGGATCTCGCGGTCCATGCGCTGCTCGCCCATGGCGTGGAACAAGGACCACAAGATCAGCCCGAACCCGATCAGGGTCGCGGCGCACACCGCGGAGGCGAGGGCGATCATTTTGACGCGGAAGCTGCGCAGCACCGCGCTACTCCTTGCGCAGGCGATAGCCCACGCCACGCACCGTCTCGAGGTAGTCCGCGGCCACGCCGAGCTTCTTGCGCAGGCGCCCGACGTAGACGTCGACCAGGTTGGTGCGCGGGTCGAAGTCGTAGCCCCACACCCGCTCGTAGATCTGGGTCCGGCTGAGGATCCTCCCCGGCGAGCGACAGAGGTACTCCAGCAGCGAGAACTCGCGGGTCGTGAGCTCGACGGCCTGCGCCTCGATCTCGAGCTCACGGGTCAGCAGGTTGAGCTTGATCGGACCGACCTCGAGCACGCTGAGCTGGTCGCGCGAGAGCCGGCGGATCAGCGCGTGAATGCGCGCGATCAGCTCCTCGAGGAAAAAGGGCTTGGTGAGGTAGTCGTCGGCGCCGAGGCCGAGGCCCTCGAGGCGTTCGTCGAGCTCGCTGCGCGCGGTGAGCAGGATCACGGGGACGGCGTTTCGCTGCTTGCGCAGCTGGGTCAGAATGCTCAGCCCGTCGCGGCCGGGGAGCATGATGTCGAGCACGATTGCGTCCCAGGGCTTGGTCTGCGCGAGCTCGTAGCCCTCGTCTCCGTTGGGGGTGTGGTGCACGTCGAAGCCGGCCTCGCTGAGGCCGCGCTGCAAGAACGCACCGAGCTTGGGTTCGTCTTCGACCACCAGCACCCGCATGGAGTCTCCTCTGGTCCGCAGCCTAACCCCGTGGGGGCAAATCCCCGCATGACGAAAGATTCATGCGGGACCCCAAGCAGGGTTCAGCTCGCTGTGGCAAAACATGGGCGTCGGCCGAGGCCGTCAGCACCGAATCCACAGGAGTGAGACCCATGAAGCACGTGATCTTCGCAGGAGCCGTGGCCGTCGCCGCGCTGCTGATCCCCAGCGCCGCCCTCGCGCAGGCGCCCGACAAGGGCAAGGACGGCAAGCCCAAGCCCGCCCACCCGATGCCCCCCGGGCACCCGCCCCTCCCTCCCGGGGCGATCCCGCCGGGCCACCCTCCGCTCCCCGAGGGCGTCTCGCCCCACGACCCCAAGGCCATGCTCAAGGCCCTGGGCGTGACCGACGCGCAGGCGAAGCAGATCGACGCGATCCACCAGGAGGGCATGCTGCGCGCGGTGGACCTCAAGGCCGCGCTGGAGAAGGCGCACCTCCAGCTCAAGTTCCTCCACGATCAGGACGACGCCAGCGAGCAGGCCTTCATGCAGGCGATCGACGCCGCGCACACCGCCCAGGCGAACCTCATGAAGCTGCACGTCCAAATGACCTTCAAGGTCAAGGGCGTGGTCGGGCCCGAGATCTTCAAGAAGATCAAGAACCACCTCCCGCTGCTGCACGGCGGCGAGGCGCACCCGGGCATGGGCGGTCACCCGGGCATGGGCGGACACCCGGGCATGGGCGGACACCCGGGCATGGGCGGCCACCCGGGCATGGGCGGACACCCGGGCATGGGCGGCCACCCCGGCATGGGCGGCCACCCCGGCATGGGTGGACACCCCGGCATGGGTGGACACCCCGGCATGGGCCACGGTGACCACGGGCCCCCGGGCTGGGGCGGCCGCGGTCGCGACGGCCGTCGCCGTGGCATGCGCGGTCCCGAGGATATGATGCGCATGCTGCGCGAGTTCGGCGAGCGCATGCGCGGGGGCCGCGGCCGCCGCGCGCGCGGTCACGACCACGACGAGCACGGCCAGCACGGGCACGACGACGACGACGACGACGACGACGACGACGACCGCGGTCACGGCCGCCGTGGGGCGCGCGAGTACTAAGCGAGGCTGTTGCTTCGACCGACTGAGGGCGTCGCCGAGAGGCGGCGCCCTCGTCGTGTACGGAGGCCGAGACCCACGCCGAGGCCGAGACCGAGGCCGAGACCGACGCCGAGACCGACGCCGAGACCGA
>JAGQRJ010000078.1 GCA_020425635.1 Planctomycetota bacterium
CGAGCCGGCGTCCGCGCGGCGTCGCCTCGCTGAAGGGGCCGCGGCAGCCGAGGGTCGGGCAGGCCTTGGCGTCGGCCGCGCAGGCGAGGTGCAGCGAGGCTTGGCAGCCCTGACAGCGCACGCGCAGGTCGCTGGGGCTCGCCGACTGGTGGCACCACGGGCAGCGCGGCCGGGCGGCCTGGCCGCGCTGCGCGCTCAGTCGCCTGACCTTCACCGGCGCCGGACCTTCTTCTCGGTGCGCCCGTAGAGCGGCGAGGCGTCGGCCAGGCCTTCGTGCATGCGGTCGTAGCGGTAGTAGATCTCGAGGGTCAGGGCGTTGATCGCGGTGGCGTAGACCCGACCCCCCGCGACGCACCACTCACCGACGGGGTCCCACGAGCCGTCCTCGATCCCGCCCACGCGCTGGCGGGGGACGAGGGCCTGCTTCATGGCCGCGTTCCAGTCCTGCCAGGGCTTGCCGTCGAGCTGGAACAGGGCGTAGGTCGCGTAGTACCAGTAGTAGAAGTTGACCTTCTGCGTGCTCTGCGGCTCCGGCCACTGCGGGAGCTCGGCGAGCAGGTGCCGCGAGCCCTTGCGCACCAGGTCGGCCGAGGTCTTCTGCCCGGCGAAGATCCGCGAGACCACGCCGACCGCGGTCATGGTCGGGACGGCGTCGTAGCGCCCCTCGTTGACCGGGAGCATGGCGCAGCCGCCGCCCGGGCCTTCGTAGCCCGTGTTGCCCTGGCCGTCGGTGGCCGCGTCGATCCAGGCGAGGCCCTGGGTGAAGGCCTCTTCGGGGACCTCGAGCCCCGCCGCGCGGCCCGACTTGAGCGCGAGGAGCATCCACCCCGTGACCGAGGTGTCGTTGTGGCCCGAGCGCGGCTCGTACTTCCAGCCGAAGCCCGGGTTCTGCGCCGCGACCACCAGGCGCAGGGCGCGCCGCGCGGGCTCTCGCAGGCGGCGAGCGTCGGTCGAGGTCGCCAGCGCGTCGCAGAGGAGCATGGTCGCGATCGCGTGGTTGTAGAGCGTGCCCTCGACCCCCGGGGTGTAGCCGATCGAGCCGTCGCTGCGCTGCTGCGCGAGCAGCCAGCGCAGCCCACGGCTGACGCAGCGCTTGAACGGACCGGCGCGGTGGGTCTGACCGTTGCCGTAGAAGGCGAGCAGCGCGAGCGCGGTCACGCCGACGTCGTAGCGGGAGTGCCCCTCCTCGCTGGCGCCGGGCACCTGGCTGCGGTGCTGGCGGAGGCCGGTCCAGTTGTCCACGTCCCAGCGCCCGTCGGCCGACTGCGCCCGCATGAGCCAGCGCAGCGCGCCGCGGACCGCGCTCTCGGTCTCCTCGCCGCCGCCTCGACGGCGCAGCCCCTCCTTCCCGTCGCGTCGCCCGCGGGCTCCCGCCGGGGGGCCGCCGGCCGGCCCGTAGGTGTCGTTGAAGCTCGTGCTCTCGAGGTTCTTGTCGCTGGCGTTGGCCTCGTCGGTGCCCTTGAGCACCGGGGTCGGCTCGGGCACCTCGTCGATCACGACCACCGGATCGACCACGGGCTCCGGGAGCGGGACCTCTTCGTTCTTCACCAGGTCGCGCTTGACCTTCTCCTCGTAGGGCGGCTCGACCTGCTCGAAGGAGCTGAGCAGCTTCACGGGCTTCTGCTCGCTGGGGACGGTGAGCACGATCAGCGTGAGCGCCGCGAGCCCCGCCAGGTGCACGACGGCCGAGAGCCCGTAGGAGGTGCCGAGCACCGCCGCGATCCGCCCCCGGGCCGAGGCGCGCTCGTCCTCGAACTCCTCGAGGAACTCGCGCTCGTCGTAGTAGGACTCTTCGTCGTCCCAGTCGCTCTGTGCCTTGCGTGCCATGTGCCGTTCCTCCGTGCTGCGCTGGAGGAGACACCCGCACCGAGAATTGCCAGTTCCGCAATTTTCCCGACGGCGCGGATTGCCACGCGACGCGAACCAAAGGCAAGAGCCGGCGCGCTGCGCCGGCTCTGCGTGGGTCTGGCTAGCTGCGCGCGCGGCCTAATGGTTGGCGCGCTCGTAGCGGTAGTAGATCTCGAGGGTCAGCGCGTTGATCGCGGTGGCGTAGACGCGACCGCCCGCCAGGCACCACTCGCCGACCGGATCCCAGGAGCCGTCTTCGACGCCCTTGCGCCGCTGGCGGGGGAGCAGGGCCTTCTGCATGGCCTCGTTCCACTTCTTCCAGTTGGGTCCGCCGATCTGGAACATGGCGTAGGTGCCGTAGTACCAGTAGTAGAAGTTGAGTTCCTTGATGTTGTTCTTGTCGTCCCAGTTGGGCATGTTCGACATCAAGACCTTGGCGCCCTTGCGCACCGCGTCGGCCGAGCTCTTCTCGCCGGTGAAGATCCGGCAGATCACCGACACGCCGGTCATGCAGGGCACCGGGTCGTACTTGCCCTCGTTCTGGGGGAGGTAGGCCGAGCCGCCGCCGGGGGACTCGTAGCCCACGTTGCCCTCGCCGTCGGTGGCGGCGTTGAACCACTCCCGCGCGGAGTCGAAGGCCTCCTCGGGGACCTTGATCTCGGCCGACTTCGCGGCCTTGAGCGCGAGGACCATCCAGCCCGTCACCGAGGTGTCGTTGCGGCCCGACTTGAGCCCGTACTTCCAGCCGAAGCCCGGGTTCTGCGCGTCGAGGCAGAACTTGATCGCCTTCTCGGCGTTCTTCCGCAGGCGGAAGTCGCGCGAGACCGCGAGCGCCTCGCACAGCGCCATGGTCGCGATCGCGTGGTTGTAGATCGACTCGCCGTGGTTGGCCTCGTAGCCGATCGCGCCGCTCGAGTGCTGCTGGCCCTTGAGCCACTTCAGCCCGTCGTTGACGGTGCGCTTGAAGGGGCCGGCGCGGTGGGTCTGGCCGTTGCCGAGGAACGCGAGCAGCGCCAGGCCCGTGAGCCCAATGTCGTAGCGTCCGTCGCCCGCCTCGTAGGCGCCGGGGATCTCGCTCTTGTGGGCGGACAGGTTCGTCCAGCCGTCGGAGTCCCAGCGCCCGTCCTTCGACTGGGCGCGCTTCAGCCAGCGCAGCGCGCCGCGGACGGCGCTCTCGGTGCCGGGGCTGCCGCCCTCCTTGGCGAGGCTGCCCTTGCCGAAGCGGCTGCCGTAGGCGCCCGCCGCGCCGCCGCCGGCGCCGTAGGCGTCGTTGGCCGAGGTCGAGTCGAGGTTCTTGTTGGAGAGGTTCGAGAAGTCGGTGCCCTTGGGCGTTTCGCTCTCGAAGGTGACCTCTTCTTCGAGCACGATGATCGGCTTCTCGACGACCTCCTGGGCCTCGATCTTGGGCGTCTTCTCCATCGCCCGCTCGACCTCTTCGTCGTACTCCTGTTCCTGGACCTGGTTCTGCGCCATGACCACGGCCTTCTTCTCCTTCTCAGGAGCGGCCAGCACGATCAGGGTCAGCAGCAGGGCGATGAAGCCGTGGACGACGATCGAGATCCCGTAGCTGGTGCCCATGACGGCGGCCAGCCGGGTCCGCATGTCCTGCGGGGTATCGTCGAACTCCTCGGCGAACTCCTCGTCGTCTTCGTAGTAGGACTCTTCGTCGTCGTAGTCACGACCCACGGGTCACCTCCAGGAATGTCAATACGCTAGCCATGAATTGCCAATTCGTCAAGAACCGACGAGGTCATGGTCTTGTAACGAGCGCAAGCTCTGTATTTAAAGTGCGTTGCGCTTTTGTCAACGGATCTCGACCCCCTCCAGGTAGACCTCGATCACGGCCTCCTGGGTGAGTTGACGGGTCCAATCCGCGACCTTGCGCTCGTAGAGCGCCTGGCGGAGCGTGTCGTGGATCTCGTCTTGGACCTCGCTCAGAGGGCGCATGCCCCCGCGGCGCTTGAGCTCGATCCACACCAGGTAGCGGGTGCCCTTGTCGTCGACGAGCACCTCGCTCAGCTCGCCGGCGTCGAGGGAGTCGACCGCGGCGTCGAGGGGCGGGTTGAACACGTCCTGGGGGGTGGTCTTGCCCTTGAGCACGACGGGCTTTTCGAAGCCGCTCATCATGCTCGTCTCGCGCGCGACGTCGGGGAAGCTCTCCCCCGCCGCGACGCGCGCGCGCGCGCGCTCCGCGAAGTCCGCCGGCTCCCAGCTCGGGTCGGCGAGGGCCGCCGCGAGCTCGGGCGTAGGCTCGCGCAAGCACTGGGCGGCCCCGGGGAAGACCACGATCTGCCACACCCGCGTCTCGGGTCGCACCTCGTAGCGCGCGCGGTGCTCGGCGTAGTAGCGCTGCATTTCGCCCGGGGGGACGTAGGCCTCGGTCGAGACGTTCTTGCCCAGCAGCCGCCGCATGACGAGCTGGTTGCGCTGGCGCGCGCGGAAGTAGTCGAGGGACACCCCAAACTCGCGCAGCGCGTTGCGCAGCCCGCCCTCGCCGCCGTATTGCTCGGCCTGACGCCCGAGCTCGACCACGAGCCGGCGCTCGTCTTCGGGGCTCAAGACCACGCCCTCGCGCTGGGCGCGGTGCAGGAGCACGCGCTCTTCGACGAGGATCTTGAGCAGGTTGCGCTCGATCTGCGCGCGCCCCTCGCCGCCCTCGGGGAGCTGCGGGTAGTCGGGGGTCAGGCGACAGGCCATCAGCAGCTCACGGTGCGTGATCGGGTCGCCGTCGACGACCGCCACGATCGAGTCGGAGTAGACCCGTCGCGGCGAGTCCTGGGCGGACGCCGCGCCCACCGCGAGCAAGATCCCGATCGCAAAGCGCATACGGGGAGTTTAGCGCCGATCGACGCGCTGTGGGTCGGCTCGCCGGGCGTAAAGCGCGGCGAGCCTTTCCCCCACGGACTCCCCGGGTTCTCCACAAACCCTTAAAACGCAAGGCCCTGTCGCCTTGGTTGCGTAGCATGGCGCCCGCGAGGATGACCGTGCAACCCAGCGATTTCGTGCACCTGCATTGCCACTCCGACTACAGCCTGCTCGACGGGTTGGCGCAGATTCCCCAGCTCGTGAAGCGCACCAAGGAGTGCGGCCAG
The DNA here is from genome assembly GCA_020425635.1 of Planctomycetota bacterium. Taxonomy (GTDB): domain Bacteria; phylum Planctomycetota; class J058; order J058; family J058; genus JAGQRJ01. Next base: position 4,941 of record JAGQRJ010000078.1, read on the forward strand.
CGCGCGATCGCGCTGACCGACCACGGCACGGTGTCGGGCTCGATCGCGTTCTACAAGGAGTGTCAGAAGCAAGAGATCAAGCCGATCCTCGGCTGCGAGGTCTACCTCTCGCGCGGGAAGATGACCGAGCGCAAGCGCGGCTACAACCACCTCACCGTGCTCGCCAAGAACGACGCCGGCTGGCGCAACCTGAGCAAGCTGACCTCCCTCGCCAACCTCGAGGGTTTCTACTACAAGCCGCGGATCGACCTCGAGACGCTCAAGGCCCACCGCGAGGGCCTGGTCGTCGTCTCGGGCTGCCTCAAGGGGCCGGTGCCGGTCTTGCTCCAGCAAGACGACTACGACGGAGCGCGCGCGCTCGCGGGCGAGTTCAAGGAGGCCTTCGGCGACGACTACTACCTCGAGGTCCAGCCCAACTCCCTCGAGCAGCAGCGGGTCGTGAACGAGGGCTGCCTGCGCCTGGCCAAGGACGTGGGGATCAAGCTCGCCGCGACCTGCGACCTGCACTACATAGAGCCGGCCGACGCCCCCGCCCAGGAGATCCGGATCTGCATTGGCTCGGGCAAGACGCTCCAGGACGAGAACCGCCTGAAGATGAAGGAGGACTTCTTCTTCCGCACCTCCGAGCAAATGTTCAGCTACTTCAAGGACACGCCCGAGGCGATCTTCAGCACCCGCGAGATCGCGGAGAAGGTCACCGACTACGACCTGCTCCCCGGGCTGCGCAACAAGTACTTCTTGCCCAAGTTCCTCCCGCCCGACGGGAGCGACAGCGAGGAATACTTCGACCGCTGCTGCTACGAAGGCCTGCGCAAGCGCTACGGGCCGGAGCCGCCCCAGGCCGCGCTCGAGCGCTTGGAGTACGAGAAGGAGACGATCCGGACCCTCGGGTTCACGACCTACTTCCTGATCGTGTCCGACTTCATTCGCTGGGCGCGGGAGAACAGCTGCTCGGTCGGCCCCGGGCGCGGCTCGGCCGCCGGCTCGATCGTGGCCTACGTGCTCTGGATCACGGACATCGACCCGCTGAAGTACGACCTGCTCTTCGAGCGCTTCCTCAACCCGTCGCGCGTGTCCATGCCGGATATCGACGTCGACTTCTGCGAAGCCAACCGCGGGCGGGTGATCGACTACGTGCGCGAGAAGTACGGCCAGGAGACGGTGTGCCAGATCGTGACCTTCGGCACGCTCAAGCCCAAGGCCGTGATCAAGGACGTCGGGCGCGTGCTGAGCCTGCCCTTCAGCGACGTCGACCGGATCAGCAAGCTGATCCCCGACGGGCCCAAGCTCAAGACCCTCGAGCAGGCCTTCCGCGAGTCGCCTGAGCTGGCGGCGCTCCGCGCCGAGCCGCACTACGAGAAGCTGTTCGACATGGCCCTGCGCCTGGAGGGGATCAACCGGCACTGCGGTAAGCACGCGGCCGGCGTGGTGATCGCCGACACCGACCTCCTCGAGCGGATCCCGCTGACCGTGGTCAAGGGCGACAAGACCACCGCCTTCACCATGACCGAGGTCGAGGAGTGCGGGCTGCTGAAGATGGACTTCCTCGGTCTGCGCACCCTGACGCTGATCGACGAGGTCGTGCGCCTGATCAAGAAGCGCGGGATCGAGGTCGACCCCAACGCCCTGCCCCTCGACGACGTGAAGACCTTCGAAATGCTCAGCCGCGGCGAGACCATGGGCGTGTTCCAGCTCGAGTCCAGCGGCTTCCGCAAGCTGCTCAAGGAGGCGCGCCCGGACCGCTTCGAGGACATCATCGCCTTGATCGCGCTCTACCGCCCGGGCCCGCTCGGCTCGGGCATGGACCAGCAGTTCATCGACCGCAAGCACGGACGCGAGGAGATCACCTACCTCACCGAGCACCTCGCGCCGATCCTGGGCGAGACCTACGGCTGCATTCTGTATCAAGAGCAGGTCATGCGGATCGCGAACCTGATCGCGGGCTTGTCCATGGCCGACGCAGACAACCTGCGCAAGGCCATGGGCAAGAAGAAGCTCAAGCTCATGGAGCAGTACAAGCCGCAGTTCGTCGAGGGCTTCGTCGCCAAGGGGATCGACGCCAAGATCGCCGAGGAGGTGTGGAGCCAGATCGCGTTCTTCGCGGAGTATGGCTTCAACAAGTCGCACTCCGCGGCCTACGGGGTGGTCACCTACCAGACCGCCTACCTCAAGGCGCACTACCCGGTCGAGTTCATGGCCGCGACCCTGACCTCCTGGTCGGGCGACACCGACCGGGTGCTGGAATACAAGAACGAGTGCGTTCGCCGGGGGATCGAGCTCCTGCCCCCCAACGTCAACACCAGCGACGTGAACTTCGACGTGCGCGAGCAGAAGGTCTACTACGGGCTCGGCGCGATCAAGGGCATGGGCGAGGCCGCCGCCGAAGAGATCGTGCGCGCGCGCGAGGCGATCGGCGAGGGCGGCTTCCGCTCGATCTTCCACCTCTGCAGCGAGGTCGACGCGAAGCTGCTCAACAAGGCCGCCCTCGAGGCGCTGATCGCGGCCGGGGCCTTCGACGGCACCGGCGCCAAGCGGCGGCAGCTGGCGGAGGTCGCCGAGCAGGCGATCCGCATGGGGATCCAAGAGCAGAAGGACAAGCTCAGCCAGCAGACGACCTTGTTCGGCACCGCGCAGCAGAGCAAGGAAGACCTGACCAAGATCGAGGAGGAGCTGCTGCCCAAGGTCGAGGAGTGGTCGGACACCGAGCTCCTGGCCAACGAGAAGGCGGCGATCGGGTTCTACCTGACCCAGCACCCGCTCGACTCCCACCGCGAGACGATCACGCGCTTCGCGTCGCAGGCGGTGACCGACCTCAAGGAGCTGCCCGAGGGCGCGGAGGTCACCGTCGGCGGCCTCGTGATCGGGCTGCGCACGATCCTCGACCGGCGCAACAACACCATGGCCTTCGTGACCCTCGAGGACTACAGCGGCACCGTCGACTGCGTGATCTTCGGCAGCGTGTTCGCCGACGTGCGCCAGCACGTGACCAGCGAGGCGATCGTGTTCGTCTCGGGCAAGGTCAGCAAGCGCAACGAGGCGCCCTCGATCGTGGTCGAGCGCGTGCTCCCCGTCGACGAGGCCGAGGGCAAGCTGCGGGTCGCGGTGTCCGCGGAAATGGTGCTCGAGGAGACCACCGAGGAGACCTTCCGTCAGTTCCGCGAGACCCTGCTCAAGTACCGCGGCAACGACCCCGTCTACTACTCGCTGCGCCGGCAGCGCGACCAGGCGGTCGCGGGGCCCTTCCGCGTGGGCAGCAGCCTCAAGGTCGCGGGCACCGAGGCCCTGCGGCTCGCGCTGTGCGAGGTGCTCGGGCCCTCGGCGCGGGTGCGGATCGGGGCGAGGCTCTAGGCGCGTGGGCCAGGCCAAAGCCACCGTCGCGAGCGCCCTCGTGCGCGAGGCCAAGGCGCTCAACCGGGCGCTGCGCCCGGTGCTCGCCCAGGCCCCGATCCACGGCGCGGAGTTCATTCTCAACCCCGCGGACTACGCCTGGCCGCTCTACGGGCGCTACCTCGAGCGCTACGCCCCCGCGCAGCCCGGGAGCCTCGAGGCGGTGTTCCTCGGCATGAACCCCGGCCCGTGGGGCATGGCCCAGACCGGGGTCCCCTTCGGCAGCCCCGACTACGTGCGCGACTTCCTCCAGCTCGAGGGCGAGGTCCGCCCGCCGGCGCGCACGCACCCCAAGCGCCCGATCCGCGGGCTCGAGAGCCCGCGCACCGAGGTCAGCGGGCAGCGGCTGTGGGGGGGGATCGAGGCCTGCTTCGGCAGCCCCGAGGCGTTCTTCGCTCAGGGCTTCGTGATCAACTACTGCCCGCTGGTCTTCCAGAGCGAGACCGGGGCGAACCTGACGCCGGACAAGCTGCCCAAGGCCTTCATGCAGCCGATCCTCGACGCCTGCGACCGCTGGCTCGGGCGCGCCCTGGCCGCCCTCGCGCCCCGCCGCGCGATCGGCGTGGGCCGCTGGGCCGAGAAGCGCCTGCGCGAGGTCGCCGAGGGCGCGGGGCTCGAGCTCGAGGTCGGGCAGATCCTGCACCCGAGCCCGGCCAGCCCGATCGCCAACCGCGGGTGGCTCCCGGCCGCCCGCGAGCAGCTCGCGGCCCTCGGCTGCCCCTGGCCCGCGCCCAAGGGTTGAGCGGGCTACTCGTCCCGGCGAATGCCGAAGCGCAGCACCCGCCCGCGCTGGGTCCAGACGTAGGCCGCGTCGCCCGTGGGAGAGACCGCCAGGTTCGCGACGAGGTCGCCGCGCAGGGGCTTGGTGTCGACGACCTCCCCCGTGTCGAGGCGGAGGAAGGCCACCGCGTCGCCGTAGCTCACGACCAGCCCCGCGTCCCACACCCTCAGCGCTCGCAGCCGCGGCAGGCGCAAGGACCTGCTCGGGGCCTCGCCGCGGAGGTCTTCGATCACGCACAGGTCGGGGGCGTAGGCGTACACGGCCCAGGCCGACGTGCCGGTCACGTAGGTCGGCGGGCGAGCGAGGGGGCGGCCCTCCTTGAGCCGATCCGGGCTCCAGCGCATGCCCTCGGCGTCGGCGTCGAGGGTCAGGAGGGCCTGCGGGCCGTAGACCCAGCTGAAGCCGGCGTCCGCCCGCACGTCGCCGAAGCACGGCGCTCCCCCCAGCCGGAACGCGGGCGAGGTGAGCGGCCGGCGCCGATCGAGGGGGTCGACGTCCATGATCGCCGCCCCCCGCGGGTCTCCCGCGAGGCCCAGGAGCAAGCGCGCGCCGTGAAAGCTCGCGTCGACGACCCGCAGCGGGGCCTCGAGCGACAGGGTCCGGTGCTCGGTGATCCTGAGCACCGCGCCTTCGGCCTCGACCCGCGCGACCCGCGCGCCCCCGTTCACGACGCAGGCCACGCGGCCCGGGGCCGCGGCCATGCGCTGGCCGCTCAGGGGGGGAGCCTCGGCGCCCGGCGCGCGCAGCGCTCGACGGGGGACGTCGAGCGCGCGGAGCCCGTCGCGGGTGTTGAGCGCGAGCAGGGTGCCCTCCGCGTCGAGCCAGTCGAGCCCGTCGGGCGTCTGCGCCATGAAGGGCTCCTCCCCCGGGGGGCGCTCGACCCAGGAGAACGGCCGCAGGGCGCGCGCTGGCCAGAGGTCGCTCCCGTCCGCGGCGAAGGCCATGAGCTGGCCAGCGTTTCCTCCGGCGATCCACGAGCCCTGGGGGCCGACGCGGACGCGCTCGGTCCACGGCGCCCACCCCGGGCGCCAGCCCCCGGCGGCGGGCTCGAGCTCGGGGAGCGACCAGGCGCGGATCTCGGGGTCGGCCCCCGCGGTCAGCACCCGCGTCCCGTCGGCGGAGAAGCAGAGGCCGCGGGTGTTCAGGAAGGCGGCCTGCCCGGCCGGCGGATCGTAGACCTGTCGCTGCGCGAGCTGCTCGAGGGAGGGCCAGGCGTAGAGCGTGACCCGGTTCGCCGTGGTGAGGGTCGCCACGCGCGACCCGTCGGGGCTCCAGCCGAGGTCCTGGTACGAGCCCTGGGGGACGCGCGCGGTGACCTCCTCGAACGCGCCCTCGGGCGACCAGCGCCACACCCCCGCGGGGCCAAGCGCCAGGCCACCGCCGGCGGGGTGGAAGCGCGCCACCTGCAGCGCGCCCTCCACCGCGAGCGGCGGAGGAGGGCCGAAGCCCTCCGCCTGGTCGGCCGTCCACACCCGCAGGCCGTCGTTGCCGCAGGTGACCACCGTCCCGCTGGGGTTCGTGTCGAGGTCCATGCAGCGGGGGTGCCCCGAGGGGCGCGCGACCACGTCGCCGCCGGGCTCGGCCCTCAGCAGCGCGCCGCTCTCGGTGGCCGCGAAGAGCGCCGCTCCCCGCCCGAAGCCCACGCCTTCGATCATTCTCCAGCGCGGATCGCGCCAGGCCGCCAGCAGCGCCCCTCGGGTCGCGTCCCACAGGCGCAGCTCGGAGCTGATCGTCCCGGTGAGCACCCAAGCGCGGGCGAGGTCGACCTCGACCTCGCGGATCAGGCTCTCGTGCCCGCCGGGGGCGTCGAGGACGACCTCCGGGTCGAGGACGGCCCAGGAGTCGTCGCTCGGCGGGCTTGGATCCGGCGGCGGGGGCGGGTCGGGCGTGGGGGCCTCGTCCGCTCCCTCGGGCGCGGGCTCGACCCGCGAGGGCGAGTCGGGCGTGGGGGCGTCGTCCGTTCCCTCGGGCGCGGGCTCGACCTGCGTCGGCGTCGGGGCGGGGAGGGCGTCGAGCGCGGCCTGCGGCGCGGGGTCGGTCGCGGGGCTCCTCCCGAGGGCGGCCCAGAGGCCGAGCCCGAGCAGCACGCCAGCGGCCGCGCCCAGGGGCGGACCCAGGCGTCGTGGGCGGCGGGAGCTTCTTTGCCGGACCGGGGGGGGCGCGACCAGGAGCGTCGCCAGCGCGCTCCCGGTGGGCGGGCGCTCCTGGGGGTCGCTGGCGAGCGCGCGGTGGACCACCTCCGCGACCCACGGGGGGAGGTCGGGGACCAGGCTCGTGAGGGGGGTGAAGTCGCCGGTGCTGCTGCGCGCGACGCAGGCGGCGGGGCTCGACGCGGCGAAGGGCTCACGGCCCGTGAGCGAGGTGTAGAGGATCGCCCCCAACGAGAACACGTCGGCCGCGGGCCCGACGGCCTTCGCGTTCATGGCTTGCTCGGGGGCCATGTAGCCCGGCGTCCCCGCGAACGCGCCGGTCTGGCTGAAGCTGATCGAGTGCGCGTCGCGCCCGTCGCTGTGCTTGCTCAGGCCGAGGTCGGCGACCCAGGGCTCACCGTTTGCGGCGAGCAAGACGTTGGCGGGCTTCAGGTCGCGGTGCACCACCCCGGCGGCGTGCATGCGGCCCGCGACCTCGGCCAGCCGACGCACCAGGCGCACGGCGTGGGGCCATGGCAGGGAGCCGCGCCGCAGGCGATCGTGGAGCGTCCCGCCCTCGACGAGGGGCAGCACGGCGTAGGGGCCGTGCTCCGACTGGCCTTCGTCGAGCAGGGGCAGGAGCCCCTCGCCGCCGAGCTGGCGACCCCGCCAGCGCGACGAAGACATGCGCGAACTCGTTCCACGCGCGGACCTTGTCGGCGTAGTCGGTCAGA
>JAGQRJ010000538.1 GCA_020425635.1 Planctomycetota bacterium
GATAGAAGGTGGAAGCGGAGAACCCCTCCAGCGCCACGCAGCCAACCAGCCAGTGCCTCGAGATCCCGAAGGAACGTCTATCGAAGAACACGTTTGACAAGAGTGGCCTCATAGAAGGGGCGAAGCTCGCCTTCGCCCGCGCCTTCCTCCCCCCCGACCTCCAAGCCGTAGGGGCGGAGCTTGCCTCCGCCCGTGCCTTCCTCTCCGCCTCCGCGAACCCTTAGTGGATTCGCTGCAGCACGGCGAGCAGGGTCCGCTCCTCGCCTTCGCGGTGGCGGATCATGGCCCGCAGCCGGCGGCCGCGCTCGAGGGGCTCGCGCAGCTCCTCCGGGGGGTCGGCGCCGAGGGTCTCGAGGGTCCACTGCACGAGGGCCTTGAGCTCCTTGGCGTGCTTCGACCTCGCGTTGGACTCGATCAGCTTGAGCTGCGCGAGGCTCGCCGCCCGGCTCGCCATGTCGGCGGCGCCCTTGAGCCGCGACATGAGCCAGCCGCCGCCGCCGCCGCCGCTCGGCTCGCCGGCGGGCTGCTCGTTGAGCTGCCGGATCTGCTCCTGGATCTTCTCCAGCTCGCTCGCGGCCTCGAGCAGCGGCGCGAAGGGGTCCTCCCCCAGCGCCCACAGGCGGATCGCGGCCCGCGCCGCCTCGTCCTCGAGCAGCTGGGCCTCGAGCGCCTGGGTCAGCGCGTTGAGCTCGGCGCTCTGCGCCTGGCGCAGCTCCGCGAGCTGCTTGAGGCGGGCCTTGTGGGCGTGGCTCAGCCGGGCCGTGATCGGGCAGGCGTAGCGCCCGCGCTGGGGGCGGATCCCCGGCTGCGTGGTCGCGCCGCGGTAGCCGGCGATCGCGCGCTCCTCGCCCTCCAGCGCGGAGAGCTGCCAGGTGCTGCTCAGCTCCTCCTTCTTCAGGCGGGTCACGAGCTCGTGGGCCTGGGTGAAGTACTGCAAGCCGGTCAGCGCGCGGACCACGAGCAGGAGCAGGTCGATCCGCTCGGCGTCGGCGAGCTCCTCGTCGGCGAGGGCCGCGTGCGCGAGCCCGATCCCGATCTGCAGCGCGCCGGCGACGAGGTTCCCGCGGTCGTCGGTGCCCTCCACCGTCTGCAGCCGGCGCTCGGGGTCGCTCCCGTCGAGGGCCTGGCGCCCGTAGTTCACCAGGACCTCGGCCAGCTTCTTGTCGAGCCCGCGCCCCAGGCGCAGGGCGCTGTGCTCGCTGGGGAACAGCGCCCAGGCGAGCTGCAGGGCCTCGGCGAACTCCCCGGGGTCGTCCTCGCTGTGCGCGATCCAGGCCCGGACCAGGTGCGGGTGGGCCTCGCGCGGGAAGCGCCGCCGGAGCTCGGCGGCGAGGTCGCGGGCCTCGGACTGGCGGTCGACCACCACGAGCGGCGCGAGCTGCCGCAACAGGCGGGGATACTTCGAGACCTCCGCGGGGGGCTCCTCCGCGCGGCGGAGCGCGGCGTAGGTCAGGGGGTCCTCGGGGCCGAGCTGCACCGCGCGCTTGAGCGCGGCGTCGCCCTCCTCGCGACGCCCGAGCTCGTAGGACACGAGCGCCCGGGCCGCGAAGTCGCTGGCCGAGTCTTGCGCGGGGAGCGCGGAGAGGATCGCCTCGAGGTAGCGCGGGTTGCCCGTGCGGGTGAACGCCCACCAACGGCTCGCGCCGTGGCCCAGGTCGGCGGGCAGCTCGACCTCCGCCAGGGGCACGTCGCTCGACACCAGGCGCGTCGAGGTCCCCCCCAGGCGCACGCGCCCGGTGGTCGAGTTCAGCGAGCCCTGGGCGCGCTCGGGGCCGAGGGTCCCCTTGCCCGCCAGCGCGCGCTGCAGGTCGACCACCGCGGCGGCGGCGGTGGGGTAGCGCGCGTTGGGCTCGCGCCGGCAGAGGTCCTCGATCAGGCGCGCGGTGGCCGGCGCGATCGGGGCCACGAAGTTGCGCACGTCGGGGACGTCCTCGTTGACGTGGCGCGTGAGCACGCCGACCGCGTTGTCGGCCTCGAAGGGGAACACCCCGCTCACCAGGTGGAAGAGCATGATCCCCAGGGCGTAGAGGTCGGCGCGAATGTCGACGGTCTCCACGCCCAGGGCCTGCTCGGGCGCCATGTAGTGCGGGGTGCCCACGATCAGCCCGGCGCTGGTGATCTCCTTGCCCTCGGTGCGCCGCTTGGCGAGGCCGAGGTCGGCGAGCTTGGGGATCCCGTCGCGCCCGACGAGCACGTTGTCGGGCTTGACGTCGCGGTGCACGATCTCGTGCTGCTCGGCGCAGTGCAGGGCCTCGGCCACCGCGAGGCAGATCGAGAGCGCCTCGCGCTCGGGGAGCTTGCCCCCGGCGCTGCGCAGCAGCTCGCTCGCGGTCTCGCCGTCGACGAACTCGAAGGCAATGTAGGGGCGCTTGCCGTCGACGGTCGTCCCGCGGTCGATCACGCCCACGATATTCGGGTGCTGCAGCTTGGCCGCGGCCTGGGCCTCGACCTCGAAGCGCTCGACGTAGGTCGCGTCGTCCTCGGCGAGGCCCTCGTGCAGGACCTTGAGCGCCACCAGCCGATCGAGGCTGAGCTGGCGCGCCTTGTAGACCCGGCCCATGTTCCCCGACCCGATCGGCTCGAGGACCTCGTAGCCCGCCACCGCGATCGCGCGCGAGCCGAGGTCCGAGGTCTCCTCGGAGTCGAAGCTGTCGTCGAGGACCTGCTGCACCGGCAGCGCGCTCTGCGAGGTGTTGCGCGTGGCGTGCAGCCCCAGCGCGCGCACCAGGGCCAGGAAGGCCTGGGTGTTGCCGAAGCCGAGCATCATTTGGTTGAGGAAGCGCACCCCCTCGCCCGGGGTCTGGCTGGCGTGGTGCGCGAGCGGCGTCAGGCGCTGGAACACCGACTGCGGGATCTCGAGCCCCTCCTGCTGCAGCGAGCGCGCGCCCCGGGTGAACATGCGCGCCGCGTAGCGCCCCAGGTTCTCGACCCGGGTCACCCCCGCCTCCCCCCCGAGGCTGGGGAAGTTCTTTGCCAGCAGCGCCAGGAGCTCGCTCGAGTGGGTCACAGAACCATCCGTGGTCCCCAGAGCGTACAGGATCCCCCCCGTTTGATCCATCCCGTCACGGCTCCCCGCCCCGACCGCCTGGGCTACAATCCGCCCAACGGGCGGTAGCGCAGCCAGGTAGCGCGCGTGCTTTGGGAGCATGAGGTCGGGAGTTCGAATCTCCCTCGCCCGATTAGGCTAGAGGCCGCAGCAGCGGCGGCCACGGGCTTCGGCGTGCGCCTGGGGCGCGGGGGGCCCAGCCGAGCCCCTACCGATCCTCCGCACCAGGCTTGGCCGAGGCCGCGGCGACGACGACCGCGCCGATCGCTCCCACGACGGCTCCGACCGTGGCGCGTGCGATCGCCGCGCTCTTGTCTTCGTTCATGATCCGCTCGGCGCCTGCGCTGCGCGCGAAGCGCCTGCGAGACAGCACCGGAAGGAAGGCTCCCGCGAACGCTCCGAGGGCGATCCCGATCAGGATCAAGAACACATGGGCGAAGACCCACTCCAGCGCCGTGCTCTCCTGCTTGGGCCTGCGATACACGGCGAAACCTGACGTCGCCGGCGCGAAGCTGGGCCCGGTCGGAGGGGGTAGATCGGGCTCGAAGCTCCGCAGGGGCGTCTCGCTCGCGTAGGGGTGGCCCTCCCTCAGGGGCTGAGGGTTCGCCTTCAGCGCCCGCGCTCCCTGGGACCGGGCGCGCTGCCACTCCGCTTCAGCGATCGCAGCCTTGCGAGCCTCCACGGCCGGCATGTCTTCCGTGAGGAAGTCGGCGATCAGGGGGAAGTAGTTGAACCACCGGTCGTAGGACTCAGGCCCGGGCACGAGGTCCGGCGCAAGCGGCGGGTTTCGCGTGTAGGTGTTGACCGTCAACAGCCGACTCCCGACCTCGAGCCCGTAGTCGCCCACCAACTCGGGCTGAAAGCGCAGCAGGACCACGCAGTCGAGCTCGTCGGTGTAAGCAGCCACCAGCAGCGGCTCCGTGGAGACCACGACCGCGGCGCGGCTGTCGCCGAAGCCCAGGTGCTCGTTGAGCAGGTCGCTGGGGAGCATGTCCACGTTGCGCGGGACCTTGAGCTTGCGGAGCTTCGCAAGCGAGAGCGAGATCTGGACCGGATCGCTCGCTGGAATCGACTCGTCGTGGAATCTCATGCGACGCTCCGCGAGGGACGGCCTACCCCAGGTCCCCTGACCTTAGCAATCCAGAGGTGTTCCTCGCTCGACGGAGGCTGGGGTAAGCTCGAGCGAGTGAGGACCCCATGAAACGATTTGCAGCGGTGGGGGTGGCCTTGGCGGCCGTCTCCGCGTTCGCCCAGGAGGCCGAGCCCGAGACCTTCGACAAGCTCGGGCTCTCGATCGAGCTCGACTTCGGGCAGACCGAGGTCGCGAAGCGCTTCCAGGCCAAGGACTACAAGGGAGCGCTCGAAGAGCTCGAGGCGCAGCTGAAGCTGCTCGGCCGGGCCGACGAGAGCGTCCCTCAGCGCTGGAAGGACCGTCGCGAGGCGAACGTGCGCTACGACATGGCCTGCGCGCGAGCGCGCCTCGGCGAAGCCGACGCGGCCGTCGCCGAGTTCGTGCGCGCCGTGGAGCTCGGCTTCTGGGACTGGAAGCACCTCGCCCAGGACGGCGACCTGGACACGATCCGCGAGCGGCCCGAGTTCGTGGCCGCGGTCGAGGCGGGCAAGGCGGCCGAGGCGCTCGAGGTCAAGGCGCTGGTCGCGGCGGCGGTGGCCGACGTCGAGCGCTCCCTCGCCGAGGGGCCGCTCGTCGCCGACTACGACCTCAGCGGCGAGCTCCTCGGCGGCGGCCGGTTCGCGCTCGCCGACCACAAGGGCAAGGTCGTGCTGATCGCCCAGTTCTTCGCCTCCTACGGCTCGGAGCGCGTCCTGTTTCCCCACCTGCCGCTGTTGAACGAGCTCGCCGCGGCCTACAAGGACAAGCCCCTGGCCTGCGCCGGCGCCGCGTTCAAGATCGCCGGAGACCCCGACGGCGAGCTGCTGACCGAGCTGGTCGAGCGCACGAAGCTCAGCTACCCCGTCGTGGTGGTTCGCCCCGATCAGATCGTGCTGGAGAGCAGGCTCCTGGTCGTGGGCCCCGACGGCGCGGTGCGCGCCGCGCTGCGCGCCCCGCGCGTGGAGGTCCTGCGCGCGGTGATCGAGAAGCTCCTCCCCGCCGAGGCGCCTGCGGGGCGCTAGCGCTAGGAGCCCGTTGAAGACCCCCTGGCGAGGCCCGAGGAGGTCCAGCAACCGCGGGGTTGTGACCGACCAGCAAGGCAGTCCAGGGGCCTGCTAGGGCGCGCACGGATCCGCGCGCCCCAGCGCCCAGGGCAACAGCTCGCGCTCGATCGCGCGCCGCAAGCGGCCGCGCCCGATCCCCGCGCGCTTCGCCGCGCGCTTCGACGCCCAGTCGGGCTCGAAGTCTGCGAAGCGCAGCGCGAGGATCGCGGTCGTGACCCCCGCCGTGCTCGAAGCGACCGCCTCCAGGGAGCGGACGACGATCGCGCGCCCGTCGCGCGGCAGGCAGGCTTCGTCGTGGCGCGCCACCGCGATCGCGAGCCGCCCGGCCGCGCGGCGGTGAACCACGCTCGGCTCGCGCAGCCACGCCAGCAAGGCCGCCTCGGCCGAGTCGAGCGGCGCTCGCGCGCAGCCCTCCGCACACACCGTCCGGAGCAGTCCGGCCCAGGCGCGGGTGGCGACGAGCGCGGCCCGGATCAACGGCTCCTTGCCCCAGGGGGCGAGGCCCGCGATCCAGTCGCGCGTCTGGTGTCCACAGGTCGAGAAGGGCACCCAGCGGTAGTCGAGGGGGGCCCCCAGGGCCTCCCGGGCGCTGGGGTCTCCGAGGTACGCCGCCAGCCGCAGCCGCTCGGGCGAGAGCTCGCCGAGCTGAACCCGGAGCTCGAGCGCCTCCGCCGAAGACCGGCCGAGGCGTTGGTGCATGCGGAGGAGACCCCGACCGGCGTCGGTTCAACCGCTCTGCAGCCAGGTTCGTTCTTGGAGTCGCAAGCGGAGATCGGTCATGCCCGTCCTCGTCGGTTCACGTCGGACCGCGCGCCGAGCCGGTCCTGTCAGGCGAAGCCCGGGGCCTGCTCCGCGCGCCTGCGCTGAACGCCCACGGCGGCCGAGCCCAGGGACACGGGAGGGCCTCGGGGTGCGAACGCTGTTAGCAAGTCAACGACCCAGTGAGTCGGACGCCGGCGCGGGGTGTTCGCGGGCGACGCTTTCTCGCCGCTCCCCTGCTCGCGCCCGGGACTTCGCCAGGCCCCGCTCAGGCCTCCTTTCGGCGCGCCGCGTGCGAGCCCTCCTGGCGGAAAGCAGGAAACCATGCACCCAGTTAGCCCCGACCCTTCGGCCTACGTCCTCGTCCGCCCAGGGAGCAGGCGACCGCCTGACTCCGTGCTCAAGTGGATCTACGCGCACGTGTTCTTGTTCGCGTTCACGATCGGGCTGGGCTGCGCCGTGGGCTATATCTCACCCCTACTCGCGGCGGCCGAAGGGTATGACGACCGGGCGATCGACGAGCTCCTGATCTCGGGCCGCGAGGACCAGCCCTTCCGGCGCACGGCCTTCGGCGGGACCCTGGGCGGACTCGCGGCGCTGGCGTTGGCGATTCACACGCGCCGCCGCTAGCCCGCACTTCTCACCACTCGCTCCGCTCGTGGACTCGAAGTGCGGCCAGCAGTGTTGTTTAAGACAGTGAGACCCGGCCTGCGGCCGGGTACACACTGTCGCTTGCGCCTCGCTCGCGGCGGC
>JAGQRJ010000539.1 GCA_020425635.1 Planctomycetota bacterium
GGACCCGGGTGCCCTGGGGTGCGCCCGATCAGCGCGCCGTTGACGCGGATCCCGTTCGCGGAGTTCAGGTCGCGGATCGTGAAGGAGGCGGGGTCGAGCACGCCGTGGGTCCGTGAGATCCGAGAGTCCTGGCCCGTGATCCGCACGTAGTCGAGGCGCTCGAGCACCTTGGCGTCGGCCCCGCTGAAGCGATTCATGGAGGCTGGGTAGCGGTAGAGCCGTGACTTGCGTCCGAACACCGTCGGCGCCTCGAGCGCGATCGTGCGCCGCTCCCGCAGCTCGTGGAGGGTCAAGAGCGAGATCAACCCTTCGACGGGCGTCTGGGGCGATGCCCCGAAGGCGTAGGCCGGCGGGAGGGTCCCTCCGCCGCCGCGCGCATAAGCGGGGGTCTGCGTCATGCCTTGCGCCGGGGGATCCTCGCTCATGGTGCCTCGCACCAAGGGTAGCGTCCGCGCGTGCAGTGCGCATGGGAGGCCCAGAGGGCGTCCGCCGACCTGGGCGTCGCTGATTTGCAAATCCCATGCAGGCGAGGAGTTCGCCTACTACCCTAGGGCCTTCTCGACTCCGACGAAGGGCCTCCTCCATGACTCGCCCCCTCCTCGCCGCGCTGCTCCTCGCCTGCCTCAGCGTCGCGGGCGCCGACGACGACCCGCAGGCGCGCGAGCTGTTCGACGCCATGCACGCGAAGCTGAGCCAGGCGCGCACGCTCAAGCTGGCCTTTCGCGCCAACGTCGGCCCCCAGGGCGCCGAGCTCAAGCTCGCGGGCGATCTGTTCCTCGGCGAGGGAGATCGGGTCGCGCTCTTGACCCAAGGGCAAGATCCGGATGGCAAGCCGCTGCGCGCGGCCGTGGTCTCCGACGGGGAGGCCGTGTTTCGCTGGCGACAGGACGCCCAGGGTCAGGCGAGCAAGGCCCCGACCCCCAAGCAGCTCGGCCCGCGCTTCCGCGCCTGCCTCTCCAAGCTGACCGCCCTCGGATCGGCGTTTCTGTTCGGCCTCCCTCAAGACGGGGTCGCGGACCCGTTTCAGGTGGGGGAGCTCCGCCTCGGAGGCGCGCAGACGATCGAAGGGCGCGCGCTGCGCATGATCGAATACGACGTGAGCGTGGAGGCCGGGCCCCTCAGCCACGTCCAGGTGTGGATCGACACCGCGAGCGGCTTGCCCTACCAGCGGCGGATCCTGGGCGGCGAGCAGGGGAGCGCGATCGTGGAGGTGTTCCTCGGGTTCGAGCTCAACGGGGAGCTGCCGGCGGAGGTGTTCCAGCTCCCCGAGGTCGGCCAGGAGCCCCCCGCGGCGCCGACCCCAGCCCCGCCCCTGGCCCCGGTCGACCCGGCGGGCGCGGACCAGGCGCGCGCCTTGCTCGAGGCCCTCGACGCGAAGCTCGCTGCCGCCAAGACCTTGCGCGTCCGCTCCACGACCCTCATGGGACCGGCCGAGAAGCGCGCGCGCTTCGCGACGCGCGTCGAGCTCGGGGAGCAGGGCCGGCTGCGCCTGGTCATGGAGGGCCAGGCCTCCAACGGCACGCAGGTTCGGCTCGAGGTCGTCTCCGACGGCGCGCGCCGCTCGACCTTGCAGGCGGCAGGCGGGCGCGCGCAGCGCGACCTCGACCAGGCGCCCCCCGGCCTGGGGAGCACGGCGCGCGCCGCCCTCGGGCGCCTGTCGCCCACCGTGCTCCTCCGCCGCGACGCCCTCGACGACGCCACGATCCCCGTGGCCGGCTTCGTGCTCGGCCCAGCCAGCGAAGAGGGCGGCCGCGCGCTGCGGCAGATCGAGTTCGACTCCACGGCCCCCGACCTTCCCATGCACGTCACGCTCTGGCTCGACACCGCGACGGGGCTCCCGGTCAAGCGCGTGATCGGCGACTCGACCCACGCCGAGGCCCTCGTCGAGACCTTCGAAGCCTGGGAGTTCGACGTCGCGCTCGAGCCCGAGGCCTTCGCCGTCCCCGACGCCGCGGCGGGCGGGAAGTAGGCCCCCGAACTCAGGCCAGGAGCGCGGGGAGGGGCGTGCCCTCGTTGAGCAGCACGGGGCGGCCCTCCGGGGTGTAGAACTCTCGGCTCCCGTCGACGCCGAGCTGCTTGTAGACCGTCGCCAGCAGGTCACGAGGCGCGACCGGGTCGGTGGGCTTGCCCGCTCCCTGAGGGTCGGTGCTCCCGATCACACGACCCCGGGCGAGCCCGCCGCCGGCCACGAGGTAGCTGAAGCCCTGGGTCCAATGGTCGCGGCCCCCCAGCGGGTTCACGGTCGGCGTGCGCCCGAACTCGCCGCCGCAGAGCACGAGCGTCGACTGCAAGAGGTCGCGCTGCTCGAGGTCGTCGAGCAGCGCCGAGAGCCCCGCGTCGAGCTTGGCCGCGAGCCCGCGGTGCAGGTCGAAGTTGTCCACGTGGCTGTCCCAGTTGCCGAGGCTCACCTCGATCGCGGGGACGCCGACCTCGACCAGGCGCCGGGCCGCGAGGCACGCGTTGCCGAAGGGGGTCCCCCCGTAGGCCTCGCGCACGGCCGCGGGCTCCTGGTCGATCTGGAAGGCCTCGCTCTGGGTGGAGCTGAGCATGACCCGCGCGCGCGTCGCGAGGGTCTCGTGCTGGGTCGCGTCGACCCGCTCCGCGCGCCCCGCGCGGAAGCGCCGCTCGAGCAGCTCGAGCTTGGTCAAGCGAGCGTCGAGGCGCTCGAGCTCGACGTTCGGGGTCAGGCCGCGCACCGGCTGAGCGGGGTCGCCGACGGCGAAGGCGTTGTATGCCCCGCCCAGGTAGCCCCCCCGCGGCGGGTCTGGGGTCAGCAGGCACACGTGCTTCGGGATCTCGACCTCGGGGCGCTCGAGCTCGTGCGCCAGCACGGCGCCCAGGCTGGGGTGCTCGATCGTGGCGGAGACGGGGTAGCCGGTGTGCAGCAGGTAACGCCCCCGCTGGTGCTCGCCCTCCTTGGAGACCATGGAGCGGATCAGCGAGACCCGGTCGAGGCGCTCGGCCAGGCGGGGGTAGTCGGCCCCGATCTGGACCCCGCGCAGGCGGGTGTCGATCGCCTGGGTCGGTCCGCCGATCTTCGTCCCCGGGTGCGGGTCGAAGGTCTCGAGCTGACTGGGCCCTCCCTCGAGCCACACCCAGATCACCGAGCGGGCCGGGGCGCTCGCCGCCCGCGCCCAGGACGCCCCGCTCAGCCAGCCGCCGAGGGACAACGCACCGATCTTCAACGCTTCACGCCGGCTGAACCCGCTCACCTGGGCCTCCTACCCCCTGTATTGGCGAGCCCCTCCCTTGGTTTCGTTCAAGCTGGCAGAGGGGGGCCAGGTCCGGTATCCCTTGAGTGTCGTCGATCCCCAGGAGACTCGCCATGTCCGAGCTGGAGCAGCTCCGAGCCCACTTCCAACAGTCGCGCAGCGCCGAGCACGGCCAGGCCTACCTCGCCAAGGCGGTCGCCGAGGGGTCTCTGCCCCACGACCGAATCAAGCTCGCGGCCTACCTCGGCGAGCCGGGCGCGATCGCGCACCTGGGCGGCCGCGTCCCTCCGGCCTCCGACGACCTGCGCGAGTGGCTCAGCGGGCTGGGCGTCTACGGCCACGAGGCGGCGGTCCGCGCCGCCCTGGCCGTGGCCCGCAACACGATCCGAGGCAAGGACACCAAGCCCTCCGCAGGTCGCGCGGTCCAGACCGCGCGGGAGTGGGTGCTGGAGCGCACGGAGGACGCGCTCAAGCGCTGCGTCAACGCAGCCCAGCACGCCTTCGCCAGCGCCTACGGGGACAGCGACGAGTCCGACCAGCTGCGCGAGTTGGTCCACGACACCGCGGTCAGCGTCGACAGCGTCGCCCTCGCCTGCTGCTACGCGGCCCAGGCGGTGTGCGAACCCACCCCGGAGCGCGCCGCCGCGATCGCCTCCCTCACCGCCTTCACGAGCAGCGACACCAGCGAAGAGCAGCTGCGCGCGTGGGTCCGCGAGGACCTCGTGCGCTGGGCCCTCGACCTCGGCGACCCCCTGCGCGATTGAGTCAGCGAGCGAGCGCCGCTCGAGCCTCCTCGCGCAGCTCGTGGATCCGCGGCGCGCTGTCCGCGCTCAGCCCGAGCTCCAGGGCGCGGTCGAGGTCCTCGAGCGCGCCCGCGTGTCGGCCGAGCTGAACCTTGACCCAGCCGCGGCTGGCGAGGCGGCTCGCGTCGTCTGGTTCCAGGGCCAGGGCGCGGTCGTAGTCCGCGAGCGCCTCGGTGAACTGCCCAAGGTTGGCCCGGCAGGTAGCGCGAAACGCCCAGGCCAGCACGAAGCCGGGGTCGAGCGCGAGCACGTGGTCGTAATCTTCCGCCGCCTCCGCGAAGCGCTCGAGCTTCTGGTAGAGCATGCCCCGCTCCCAATAGAGCGCGTCGTCCTCCGGCTCCAGGGCCAGCGCGCGGCCGTAGTCCGCGAGCGCCTCGTCGTGCTGCCCCAGCACCGAGCGCACCCCCGCCCGGTTGAACCACGCGTCGACGTTCTGCGGGTCGAGCTCGACGGCGCGGCTCAGGTCGGCGAGGGCTTCGGGGTAGCGCCCGAGCTTCGCCAGCGCGCCCCCGCGGTTGGCGAAGTCGCGCGGGTTGGGCCGCCCGGGGCTCGCGTTCAGGGCGCGCGTGGTGTCGGCGACCCCCTCGGCGTAGCGGCCGAGCCTCACGAGCGCCGCGCCGCGGTAGCCGCTGGCCTCGCTGTAGTTGGGCTCGAGCTCGAGCGCTCGGCTCAACGGCGCGAGGGCGTCCTCGGGCCGCTCCTGGTCGACCAGGCACGCGCCGAGCTCCGCCCAGGCCTGCGCGTTGGAGGGGTCGACGGCCACCGCTCGCCGGAGGTCGGCCTCGGCCTCCTCGCGGCGCCCGAGCAAGGCGAGGCTCACCCCGCGCAGCGTGAGCGCGATCGGGTCGTCGGGGGTCCTCGCCAACACCCGATCGAGGGACCTGCGCGCCTCCGCGTGCCGCCCCAGGGCCGCCAAGGACTGGGCCCGGTCGAGCTGGGCGAACTCCAGGCCCGGGTCGAGCTCGAGCGCTCGGTCGGCGTCGGCCAGCGCCTCCTCGAAGCGACCCAGCTGGGCGAGGGCCCGCCCGCGGTTGACGTGGACCCGAGCGACCTGGGGGTCCAGGGCCAACGAGCGCCCCCAGTCGGCGATCGCCTCCCGGAGTCGCCCGAGGCTCCCGAGGATCACGCCGCGGTCCGCATAGAGCACGGCGTCGGGCTGCAGCTCGAGTTCGCGTCCCAGCTCCGCGAGGGCCTCCTCCGGCCGCCCCAGCTCGGCCTTGAGCAGCGCGCGCTCCCTCAGGGCCGCCGGGTGCCGGGGCTCGAGCTCCAGCGCCCGGTCGAAGTCGCCCAGCGCCCCCTCGCCTCGCCCCAGGTCGTAGCGAGCCTGGGCGCGCAGCACGTAGGCTGCGACGCGACTCGGATCCTCGGCCAGGGCCCGGTCGCAGGCGACGATCACGGCCTCGTGCTCGCCGGCCTCCAGGCGCGCCCGGGTCGCTCCCTCCTCGCTCCACCCCTCCGTTGCGTCCAGGGGCCGCGCAGGCGCAGGCGCCGGAGGCAGACCCTGCGGGGAGCTGACCCGCGCAGCGTCGGGACCGGCCGACCGGGACCCGCGACCGCGCTGGACCCACCAGGCCCCCGCCCCGAGCGCACCCAGGACCCCCAGCGCGAGCAGGAGCGCCGCGGCCGCTCGCCCGCGGCCTGCCCGCGCGCGCGGGGGGGCGTCGTCGCCGCCCTCCTCGAGCACGAGGGCCCGCGCGACCTCCTCCGCGGTCTGGGGGCGAGAGAATGAGACCACCGCCAGGCAGCGCACGCAGAGCGCGTTCAGCCACGCCGGCACCTCGGGCCGCGCGAGCTTGGGCTCGGGGACCCGCTTGAAGCGCGTCGTCCGCAGATACTCCTGGAGCGAGTTGGCGACGATCGGCGCGTGTCCGGTCAAGCAGGCGTAGAGGATCGCCCCCAACCCGTAGACGTCGGTCCAGGGGCCGAAGTCCTCGGTCTCCCCCCGCGCCTGCTCCGGGGCCCAGTAGCCCGGGGTGCCAAGGAAGGCCCCGCTGGCCGTGACCCGGCTCAGCGAGCCCTGCTCGTCCTGGCTCAGCCCGAAGTCGGTGAGCCGCGCCTGCTCGCCCTGCAGCAGCACGTTGTCGGGCTTGAGGTCGCGGTGCAGGACGCCGCAGCCGTGAACGTAGCTCAGCGCCTGGGCGAGCTGCCGGCCGAGGCGCAGCGTGTCGGAGATCGAGAGCGGACCGCGCCGCAGCCGCGCCTCGAGGGTCTCCCCGCGCACGAACTCGAGGGCCAGCCACGGCGCGCCCTCGTGCTCGCCCGCGCCCAGGATCGGGACGACGCCCGGGTGCCGGAGCCGCGAGAGGGTCCGGACCTCGAGCTCGAAGCGGCGACGCGCTCGCGGGTTCGCCGCCCGGTGCGCGAGCAGCACCTTGAGCGCGACCTCCTCGCCGGCGGGGCCCTGGGCGCGGTAGACGACGCCCATGCCCCCCCGCGCGACCTCTTCCACCACGCGATACGGCCCGATCTGCACCCTCCTACGGTAGCGCTGCGGCCCGCACGCCGCCGCAGCGGCGCGGCCCCTGCGGCAATCGGGCCTCGCGCCGCGCGGGGCCGAGCCCGTAGACTGCGGGCCCATGACCGACGCCCCCCAGACCCCCGCGCCGCGACGCACGCGCCGACCGCTCAGCCGGCGCCGCAAGGTGCTGTTTTCGCTGGCCCTCGGCGCCCTGACCCTCGGGCTCGTCGAGGGGATCGCGCGGATCGGGGAGTGGCAGCGCGCGCGCCGGCGGAGCGCGCGCACCGAGGCTCACTACGACACCGGCCTCGTCGCCCGCGACGGCACCCCGATCACCCAGGAGGCGGGCGG
The DNA here is from genome assembly GCA_020425635.1 of Planctomycetota bacterium. GTDB lineage: Bacteria > Planctomycetota > J058 > J058 > J058 > JAGQRJ01. The sequence goes on from JAGQRJ010000539.1 coordinate 6,825, forward strand.
GGTCCAGCTCGTGCTCGACCCGGAGCTGACGTTCCGCCTGCTCCCCGGGCACACCGCCCCCGGGATCTCGATCAACGCCGACGGCTTCCGCGGGCCCCCGCTCCGGCCCCGGGGGGAGGCCTTCCGCGTGCTGCTGACCGGCGGGTCGACCGCCTTTGGCTGGGGCGCGAGCTCCGACGCCGCCTGCGTCGCGCCGCACCTGCAGGCCGAGCTCGAGCGCGCCTGGGGGCGGCCCGTGGAGGTGCTCAACGCCGGGGTCCCTTCCTACCGCCTCGCCGAAGAGTTCGACCTCGTATGCCTGCGCGGGCTCGACCACGAGCCCGACCTCGTGGTCAGCCTCACCGGCTACAACGACCTGTTCCAGGCCTTCAAGGGCAATCAGAGCGGCGGGAACCAGCTCTTCGACCAGCTCGAGCTGCAGCTCACCGAGGCCTATGCCCTCGGCCCCGCGCTGCTGATGTCGAGCGCCCTCGGCCGCCGGGTCATGCGTCGCCTGCACGCGCGCCCTCCAGTCGGCGAAGCGCCCGACCGCGCGGAGACCGAGGCGCGCTTCCTGCGCCTGGCCCGTCGCCTGTCTGCGGCCTGCGAAGGCAAGCTCCTGCTCGCGCTGCAGCCGCTCTACGCCGAGCACGACCCCGCGGCGCGCCCCGAGGCCGAGCGCGCGCGCCTCGCGCGCTACTTCCTCCCTTGGGGCGACGAGGGCCCCCAGTTCCTCGCCTACACGCGCGAGGCCCTCGACCGCTGGCGCCCAGGCCTGGCGGCGCTCGAGGCCCAGGGCCTGCGCTGGGTGGACCTGAGCCGCGCCTTCGCCGACTTCCCCGAGGTCGCCTTCGACGACCCCTGCCACCTCAGCGACGCGGGCAACGCCTACCTCGCGCGCGCGCTGGCCGAGGCGATCCAACACCACCCCGCCGCCCCGCGTTGATCCCCGCCGCGGGCCTGGCGTCGGCTGAGCGCCGCGCCCCCGAGCGGCCCCCTCAGCGGGAACCTATTGCGAAACAAGCGCTTACGCGCCGCCGGCGGCGAAGAACGCGAGCGCGATCTGGAGCACGAGCGCCCAGCTCCCCAGGGAATGCAGCGTCTCCTCCCACGAGTCCGCGAGCAGCTCGACCCGGAACCCCAGGGCCAGGGTCCCGAACAGGAGCACGTAGGGCGTGATCAGCGCCGCGGTGAGCGCGGTGCGGGCGCCCTTGCCGTCGTGCTTCTTGGCGTCGAGGTACCAGAAGGCGAACAGGCAGCTGCCCACGACCCCAGGCGGATACCAGCGCGCGAGCCCCAGGAGCCAGCCGTGGCGCACCTCGTCCCACGCGACCCAGCCGTGGGCGTGCGAGGCGGTCAGCAACGCGCACACCACGGGGAGGAACACGAACAGCCAGCCGCCGATCGTCCAGCCCGTGCGCTGGCGGAGCGCGACCAGGCCCTCGAGCATGAAGGTCCAGCCCAGCAGGCTCGCCACCGCGAGCGAGAGCCCGAAATAGAACGGCCAGTGGTCGGGGGTCAGGATCCCCGGCCAGCGCTCCTCGGGGAGCAGCCGCAGCGCGAGCACGAGCAGCAGCACGACGAACCCGAAGGTCCCCGTGACCCGCGCCACCGGGCGCAGGATGCCGTTGACCCGTGTGCGCGCGGTGACCACGGTGTCCGCCGCCGTCACCGGGCTCTCCAAGATCAAACGCGCCGTCGTCTTGCGGTTGACCGCCACCGAGGCCCTCTCCTCCCGCCGCCTTCAGGATAGCGGCGAGCGGCGACTCCCTCACCTCTCCGCGCGGTGGAGGCTGGCCCGCACGCTAGTCGCCGGCCGGAACGAACATGCGCACCCGGTGCCGGGCGACCGACGCCGCGAGCCCAAAGCCGCACATGGCGGCGACCAGGGACGAGCCGCCGTAGGACACCAGCGGCAGGGTCAGCCCGGTGACCGGGGTCAGGCCCATGGCCATGCCCACGTTGACCGCGAGCTGGGTGGCGAGGATCGCGGTCACCCCGACCACGAGCAGCCGCCCCTCGGGGTCGCGGGTGCGGGTCGCGATCTGGCCGAGGACGCAGATCAGGTAGCCGTAGAGCCCGAGCAGCGCGGCAGCGCCGACGAGGCCGAAGTCTTCGCCGATCACCCCGAACACGAAGTCGGTGTGGCGCTCGGGGAGGAAGCCCAGCGGGCCCTGGGTCCCCTCCATGTAGCCGCGGCCCCAGAGTCCGCCGTTGCCGATCGCGATCATGGACTGGTTGGTCTGGTAGGCCCCCTCCAGCGCGCGGTCGCCCGTGGGGGTCAAGAACGAGAGCACGCGGTCCTTCTGGTAGTCCTTGAACACGAACAGCCAGGCCAAGGGCAGGCTCGCGAGCGCGGCGGCCGCGAGCAGGCCCAGGTGCAGCAAGCGGGCGCCCGCCGCGAACACGATCGCGCCCGCGATCGGAATGAAGGTCAGCGAGGTCCCGAGGTCGGGCTGGAGCATGACGAAGCCGAAGGGGATCGCCGAGATCACGCCTGCCTCGAGCAGCCCGCCCCAGGTCTTGATCTCTTCGCCACGCCGGGCGACCACGTGCGCGAGGGTGATCACCAGCACGTATTTCATGAGCTCGCTCGGCTGGACCCGCACGACCCCGAAGTCGAACCAGCGCCGGGACCCGTTGATCTTGGTGCCGAGGAAGAGCACCGCGCCCAGCGCGGCCAGCCCGACCAGGTAGACGATCCACGCCCGCCGCCCGAGCTTGGGGTAGGGGATCAACGAAGCGCCGAAGAAGGTGGCCAACCCCACACTCGCCCAGACCAGCTGGCGGTTCATGTAGGGGCCGAGGGAGCCGTCGGGCTGGAGGCTCGCGCTCTTGAGCACGACCACCGAGATCGCGAGCAAGAGCAGGCACACCCCGAGCAGCGTCCCGGGAAACCGCGACGCTTCACGCGCCAACACGACCTGGGCCCGACTGCTCACTTCGTCCGCTCCGCTCCGCTGTAGGCCTCGACCACCTGGCGCGCGATCGGTCCGCACACTCCGCCGCCGTGCCCGCGGGTCGCGTCGACCACGAAGGCGAAGGCGATCTCCGGGTTGCGGGCCGGGTAGTAGCCCATGAACCAGGCGACGTAGGGCCGCTTCTCCCCGGTGTCGGGGTCGCTCCCGCGCTCGGCGGTCCCGGTCTTGCCCGCGACCTCCAGGCGGTAGAGCCCGATCTCGTGCTTCGACGCCGTGCCGTGGGTCACCACCCGGCGCATGCCGCGCTGGACCCGCTCGAGGACCCCCGCGTCGAGGTCGATCTGACGGAAGTCGATCGGCGTGTCCTGGTAGATCCGCGGGACCGGCACCGTCCCGGAGGTCGCGACGAGCGCGGCGATCAGCGCGACCTGAATCGGAGAGACCTGCACGTCGCCCTGGCCGATCACCAGGTTGCGCACGTCGAACTTGCTCTCGTGCTGGTCCTTGGACCAGCGCTGGGCCCAGAAGCTCGCGTGCTTCAGCCGCCGCTCGGCGTCGGCGAGCTTGGCGGGGTCGGGGTCGGCGCCCGCGCGCAGCCCCGCGAGGCGCTCCTCCCAGTGGGCCTGGGCCACGAGGAATTGAGCGTAGCGCTGCTCCTTGTAGCCCGGCCCGGGGACGAAGCCCGCGGTGTCGCCCAGCCCCCGCACGACCGAGTGCCCGAGGCCGAGGAGGTCGGCCCAGTGCTTGAGCGCCGGCAAGCCGACCTCGTCGGCGGCGCGGAAGAAGTAGACGTTGCAGCTGCGCTCGATCGCCTTCGTGAGGTCGGTGTGCGCGTGGTAGCCGTCGCACTTGAAGCGCGCGTGATCGGTCATGCGCCCGGCGCACTCCGTCGTCCAGCTCGCCGGCAGCCCGCCCTGCTGGCGGTCGTGGAGCGCGAAGGCGTTGAGGATCTTCCAGGTCGAGCCGGGGGTGAAGCCCAGGGTCGCGCGGTGCAGGAAGGGCTTGCGCGGGTTCTCGCGCAGCGCGCGGTAGACGTCGGGCTCGCGGAAGCGGTTGAGGTCGAAGCCGGGGAAGCTGGCGAGGGCCAGGATCCCGCCGTCGCGCAGATCGAGCACGACGCCGGCCGCGCCTGCGTCGGCCGTGCCCTCCGACTCGACCGCGGCCTGCAGCGCGGCCTGGGTGGCGCGCTGCAGCGGGAGGTCGATCGTGAGCAGCACGTCAGCGCCGTCGCGCGGCGGCAGGTCGAGGAGCACCTCGCGCACGCGGTTCCGCGCGTCGTGCACGACGACCTCGACCCCCGGGGTGCCGCGCAGCTCGCGGTCGCGCAAGAACTCGACCCCGCGGCGCCCGTAGGGCTCCTCGCGCAGGCGGAAGTCGTGGTCGATCTCGACGCGCTCCCCGAGCAGGAGCCCCAGCGCCTCGCTGTCGCCGTCGAGCAGGCGCGCGCGGTCGCGGCGGCGCTCGGCCGGGGTCGGCATGCCGAGGTAGCCGATCAGGTGCGGGGCCACGTCGGGGTGCGGGTAGTAGCGCGCGTAGCGCCGGCGCACACCCACCCCGGGGATCTCGAAGGCGCGCTCGAGGACCCGCGCGACCACGTCGAAGGGCGCCGCCGAGAGCAGCACGTGTGGGGTCCGCCACAGGGCGAGGCGCTCGTCGCGCGCCTCGTTCTCGTGGATCGCGTCGACCGCGGCGTCGACCTCGGCCTCGAGCTGGGCCACGCTCCGTCCGAGCAGCGGCGCCAGGTTCGCGCAGGCCTCCTCGCGCACGGTGAAGGCGCCGGGGCCGAGGTAGAGTTCGATCCGCTCCGGGCCGAGGTCGCAGCGCAGGGCCTCGCTCCGCCGCGCCAGGCGCTGCGCGTGGCGCGCGCGCTCGAGGGGCAGGTCGGCGAGGTGCAGCTCGTCCGCGCCGGTCTGCGCCAGCTCGCGGCGGGCGGCGCGCAGCAGCGCCAGGGCCTGCACCCGCTCGATCCGCAGCGCCTGGGAGAGCGGGGTCACCAGCGAGAGCGACGGGTCGACCTCGGTCAGGTCGAGGGTCACGTCGTCGACCGGGCGGTCGAGGGCGAGGGCGGTGACGCCGTCGCGGCAGAGGATCTTGCCGCGGCGCGCCTCGCGCACCTTGGCCCGCCGCCGGCGCTTCTCGGCTTGCTCGCGCAGCTCGGCGTGGCGCATGACCGTCAGGTGGTAGAGCCGCACGCTGAGCGCCCCCAGCACCAGGAGCGCGATCGTGACCAGGAAGCGAATCCGCCGCGCGCTCACGGGTGCGCCTCGCGGTGGAGGAAGCCCCCGACGCTGATCGCGAGCGGGCCCACGGCCGCGGTCGCGAGCGCGATCAAGAGCGCGCGGGGCACGAAGGGCTGGAGCGCGAGCCCCTGGCACACGGCCAGCGCGCCCGCCTCGAGCAAGCGATCGGCGATCGCGAACAGATAGACGACCCCGAACCCGACCGCCGGGGCGCTGACCGCGTCGCGCAAGCTCGCGAAGAGCGCGGTCAGCACGGCCAGGCGGGCCGGGACCCAGCCGAAGGGGGTCCCGCTCGCGGTGTCGACCAGCAGGCCGATCGCGAGCGCGAAGACCACCGCGCCCCGCCTGGGCTGGGTCCACGCCGCGGCCGCGGTCGCGGCGAGCACCAGGTCGGGGCCCAGGCTCCAGCGGGTCACGTCGCCGAGCACGCTGCTCAGGGCCAGGACCCACAGCGGCGCAGCGAGGAGCACGGCCTGGGCCACGACCTGCGAGCCGGCCCCTGGCTTGCTCCGGCACCCCGAGCGCGAACCCGAGCGGGAGCGCGGGCGCGATCCACGGGCGGTGGAGCGGAAGCGACGGCTGGCGCCGAGGACGCTCATCGTTTCCCCTCGATCGTACGTTGGGTCCGACAGCGCACGACCACCAGCCCCTCCAGGGCGTCGAGGTCGCAGGCAGGGAGCACGTGCGCGCGCGGCAGGGTCGTGCCCGGCTCGCGGTCGATCCGGTCGATCACGCCGATCAGCGCGGGCACCCCGCACAGGAGCGACTGCCGCGAGCAGAGCACCGACTCGCGCGGGTGGAGCAGGGGCACCGGCGCGCGCGGGTCGTCGAGGGCCGGCACGAACACGAGCTCGCCCTCCTCGCTGCCGCGGAGCATGCCGTGGATCAGCTCGCCGTCGGAGCGGCACACCTCGGCGCGCACCGCGAAGCCGGGGTCGGTCACCAACGAGACCTCGCAGCTCGTCTCGCCGACCTGCGCCACGCGACCCACGAGCGCGTCGCCGCTGAGCACCGGCAGCCCCACGCGCACGCCGTCGCGCTCACCCCGGTTGAGGGCCAGCCGCTGCCGGAGCTGGCTCATGTTGGCGAGGTTGACCGCCTGCGCCGGGATCCGGTCGACGTCGCGGCTCAGCTCGAGGACCTGGCTCGCGACGCCCCCCTCGACGAGCAGCCCCTTGAGCCGCGCGACCTCGCCCTCGAGCAGCTGCACCTTCTGCGACGCGGCGGCCTCGGCGGGCGTCGCGGGGGCCGCGACCTGCTGCCCGATCCCCTGGGAGATCCGCACCCGGACGTCGAGCAGGCGCGCGCGGACCTTGGCGCGGACCGTGCTGGGCAGGGCGCAGAGCCCGACGCACACGGCGACCAACACCCAGTGGTCGTGCTTCCCGCCTCGCTCCGCCCGTCGCCGCACCCAAACCCCCAGCCCGCGCACACGGGCATGCCTCTCCTAACCCTTTCGGCTGTCTGGCCCGGCGGCTGGAAGGGTTTCTGGAGGCGGCGTCCACGGCATGACGCACCGCTCCAAAGGCTTTGGGGGCTAGCCCGCAAAGCTCACCACGAAGTGGTGAGTTTGCGGGGTAGCCGCCTGCGAAGCAGGCGGGCTGCGCCGGAGCGAGTCGGCGGCTCTGCCGCCGCGAGCGAGGCGCAAGCGACCGTGTGTA
>JAGQRJ010000540.1 GCA_020425635.1 Planctomycetota bacterium
CCCCGAGGCGCAGACGCCCTCGGACGCCATGGAGCTCGCCGCCGAGGTCGAGCGCACCGCCGCTCGAGCCGTGGGCCTGCGGCTCGAGCTGGAGGCCGCGCGGGAGGAGCAGGCGCTGGTCGGCGAGGCGGCGGAGGCCATGCGCGGCGCGGTCGAGGCCAGCCTGCAGCTCGACCCCGACGCCCGCGAGCGCTACGAGCAGCAGTCGGGGCTGAACGAGCTCGTGCGCGCGCGGGAGAGCAACCCGCCGGTGGCCGACGTGCGCAGCGTGTGCCAGCGCGAGCGCGAGGTCTTGCGCGAGGTCTTCGGCGACGCGGGGCTCGCGGCGGCCGAGGACGCCGCGCGCGAGGCCTTCGAAGACGCCCGCCGCGCGCGGATCGACGCCGAGGGCGAGCTCCACGGGCAGACCGCGCGCGGCGAGCAGCTGGAGACCGGGCGCAAACGCCTCGTGGGCCTCGAGCAGAAGATCCACGGGCTCGGCGAGGCCCTGGCCCCGGCCCGCGACCGCATGAACGTGCTCCTCGAAGCGAGCCAGCTGCTCGAAGAGCTCGCCGACGCGCTGCGCGGGCGCTTCGGGCCCGCGATCACCCGCTACGTCGAGCTGGTCTTGCCGCAGCTGACCCAGGGTCGCTACCGCCGGGTGCTGGTGGACGAGGAGCTCGAGATCCGCGTCTACTCGCCCGAGCGCGGCGACTACGTGCGCTTGATCGAGCTCTCCCTGGGCACCGCCGACCAGGTCTTGCTCGCGCTGCGCCTGGGCCTGGCCCGGGCGCTGATCGGCTCGCGCGGGATCCGCGGCGGGCAGTTCTTGTTCCTCGACGAGCCCCTGGTCTCGGCCGACGAGCGGCGGGAGCAGGCCTTCCTGGAGCTGCTGCGGACCTTCGACAGCGAGTTCGCCCAGATCTTCGTGAGCAGCCCGCGCACGCTGACCAGCGACCTGTTCGCGCTGACCGTCGAGCCCAGCCGTGAAGAGCCCGTGCACCGCGCGGTGCCGAGCGCGTGAGCGACCCGGCGCCCTGGTATGCCGAGGGGCTGCGCTTCACCTGCACCCAGTGCGGGAACTGCTGCCGCGGACCCGAGCCCGGCTACGTCGAGGTCGACGCCGACGAGGTCGCGGCGATCGCGGGCTTCCTCGGGATCGACGTGCGCGAGTTCGGCAAGCGCTACCTGCGGCGCGCGGCGCACGGGGCGGTCTCGCTCACCGAGAAGCCCAACCTCGACTGCGTGTTCTGGCGAGACGGCGTGGGCTGCGAGGTCTACGAGGTGCGCCCGGTGCAGTGCCGGACCTTCCCCTTCTGGCCCGAGGTGCTCGAGAGCGAGGACAGCTGGCTCGAATACTCCGCGGAGTGCCCCGGCATGGACCGCGGCAAGCGCTACACCCTCGCCCAGATCGAGCGCAGCCTCCACGAGGGCCAGCCGACCGGGCGCAGCCGGAAGCTGCCCCTCGCCTGAGCCTCAGCCCGCGATGCACCCCCTGCGTCGCGAGCGCGGGGTGCCGCCGCTGAGCTGAACCTGGAGGCGGTCCCTGCGGAAGCCCGAGGTCACCACCCGGCCGCTGCGCGCCAGCGCCTGGACGTAGCTCGAGATCAGCGGGTAGGGCAGCGCGAGGGTCTGCGCCAGGCGGGCTACGCTGCAGCGGCCCTGCTGCCCCAGCTCGCGCAGGATCTCCTGGCAAGTCTCGCCCTGGAGGTTCACCCCGGCGGGCCCGCGCAGCCGCACCCGCCGGTGCTCGCGCTCGAGGTCCTCGAGCTTCGCGAGCAGGTGCTGGGCGTAGGGGTTGTGGTCGACGTGCTGCGGGCAAAACGGCTTGCCCTCGCGCGTGCTCTCTTCGCAGTCGGAGCGCTGGCAGGGCTTGGAAGTGTGACGTGGGTTCGCGACCGGCAGGGGGGGGACGAAGCGATACATGGCACCTCCAACGCGCGGGACTCCGGCACCCCTACTGTGGCCGAAGCCGGCGGGCGGACGGAGCGATTGTGCCTGCAGGACGGTGCGGAAATTGCGAAGGGTTCGTGGGCGCGGGTTCCCCCGCGCGGCCCGCCCTTCGGCACTCCACCCCCTCGGGGTCGAGGATTTCGGGCTATCATGCGGCCCATGACGCTCTCCCAAGACGACCGCCGGCGGATCGGCGAGACCGGCCAGCGCGCGCACAAGCTGCGCGAGGAGCTCGCCAAGCGCATCGTGGGCCTGGAGGGGCCGATCGAGCAGCTGCTGTGCGCGGTCCTCTGCGAGGGGCACACCCTGCTCGTGGGGGTCCCCGGGCTGGCCAAGACGCTCTTGATCAGCTCGATCGCGGAGGCGCTCTCCCTCGACTTCCGTCGGATCCAGTTCACCCCGGACCTCATGCCCTCGGACATCACGGGGACCACGGTGATCGGGCAGGACCGCGGGTCGGGCGAGCGCTCCTTCGTGTTCGCGCCGGGCCCGATCTTCGCCAACCTGGTGCTGGCCGACGAGATCAACCGCACGCCGCCCAAGACCCAGGCCGCGCTGATGGAGGCCCTCGAAGAGCGGCAGGTGACCGCCGCGGGCGAGAAGCACCCGCTGCCCAAGCCCTTCTTCGTGCTCGCGACCCAGAACCCGATCGAGCAGGAGGGGACCTACCAGCTCCCCGTCGCCCAGCTCGACC
>JAGQRJ010000541.1 GCA_020425635.1 Planctomycetota bacterium
CGCGCCCGAGGTCGGGCTGGCCTTGTTTCGCTACGACCCGATCGGCCACACCCTGCGGATCGCGGGCGCAGGACACCCCCCCTTGCTGCTGAGGCGCGGCGGGGTGGTCGAGGCGCTCCCGGCGGTCGCCGAGCCGCTCAGCGAGCGCTGCCCGCCCTGCGCCGAGCGGCTGCTGCAGTGGGGCCCCGGCGACGTCCTGCTCGCGGTGAGCCATCTCCCGCGCGTCCTCGAAGCCGACGTCCTGCCGGCCATGTTCGACGCCTACGCCACGGGAGACCCCCCCGCCAACGAGCTCGCCACCCAGATCGTGGACGACCTGGCCCAGCACGCCCCAGGTTCGACCTGGGACCTGCCTACCGTGCTCGTGATCCGCAAGCGGAAGGGGCCGGCTGACGCGGACGCGCCCCTCCCCTCCCCGTCGAAGCGAGGGTAGGGTTGCGCGAGGAGGCTTCGAACCCCAGACTGGTAAAAGCGCTACGTCGCCATTCGACCTGTTGCCCGACCCGTCGCGACCCCTGTCGCAGGAGCGTTTCGTGAGCTCGACGACTGCCCAAGAAGCCCGCACCCCGGGACGCCGCGCAGGCGTGCCCTCGGTCCTCGCGGGGCACCACCTCGCCGGCCGCCTGGCCGAGCTCCCCTTGCCCACCGCCGCGATCCCGCGGCTGACGCGGCTGATCCAGGAAGAGGTCGAGGCGGCGCTCGCGACGGCCGACAAGGACCGCTTCAGCAGCGCCGAGATCGCGGCAGCAGGCGCCGACCCCCAGGTGCTCGAGGCGCTGCGCAAGCTGCGCCGTGATCAAGAGCGCGCTCGGGCGCTGCGAGCAGCAGGCATCCACGAGCTGAGCCCCAAGCAGCGCGAGGCGCTGCTCACGCACGTCAAGGAAGGTCGCTGAGCATGGCCTGCATTCAATTCCTCACCGGATCGCGCGACCAGCAGTTCGAAGAGCTCGACCCCGCGGCGACCCTGACGCTCGGGAGCAGCGACCAGGGCGTCGAGATCCGAGTCACCGACCCCGGAGTCGAGCCCCAGCACTGCCGGATCTATCCGGGCAATGGTCAGTTCTGGCTCCAAGCCAACTCGGCCGCGACGATCGTGAACATGGCCCGCACGGCCAAGGGCAGCACGGTGCCGCTCCCCGACCGCGCGGTGTTCATCGTCGGACAAGCGACCTACATCAAGTTCTGGACCCAGCGCCCCGCGGCGACCTCCGGAAGCGGGTCGGGCTCTGGCGCCGTCGGGGGCGCCGACCCGGCGGCCCTCACGAAGCTCCAGGGCGAGCTCGCGGCGAGCCGCACCGAGCTCGAGCAGCTCAAGGCGGCCTCGGGCCAGGCCGAGGAGCTGCGCCGGACCCTCGAAGCCGCCCAGGCCGAAGCCGAGGCCGCCAAGAAGAAGGCGAGCGAGCTCGAGGCCCAGGAGCAGGCGCTGCGCGACGAGGTCAGCCAGGCCCAAGCGCGCGCGACCGAGCTCGAGCAACAAGCCGAGGCCGCGAAGCGCGACGCCGAAGAGCAGGTGGCGCAGGCGAAGCGCGAGGCCGACGAGCGCTGCCAGACGATCCAGAGCGAGGCCGAGGCCAAGCAGAGCGCCGCCCAGGAGAAAGCCGACGCCGCGGTGCGAGAGGCCGAAGAGGCTCGCGACCGCGAGATCGCGGCCGCCAAGGAGCGCGCCGAGCAGGAGCAAGAGGAGCTGCGCTCGGCCCTCGAAGCGAGCCGCGCCAACCTCCGCGCCCTGCGCATGCGCGAAGACGCGCTGAGCCGTGATCGACTCGCCGACGCCCAATCGGGCAGCGACCTCGCCGCCGCGCTCGCCGCCCTCGACTTGCCCGAGGCCATGCGCTCGCGCCTCGAGGCCGCGGTGGAGGCCGAGGTCGATCGGAAGGTCCTCGTGCGCTTCGAGGGCGCGGTGGTCCCGCTGCGCGGGCTGCGCGTGCCCGGGGTCGAGCTCGACCTCGAGGCCCATCTGCGCAGCCTCCGTCAGCGCGCCCAGCAAGAGCGCACCCTGGCGGAGCTGGGCGTGGACGACCTGACCCCCGAAGAGCTCGAGCGCCTCTGCGAAATGGCCGCGCGCTAATGGCCCGCAAGAAGAGCAAGGGCAAGTCAGGCAAGGCCGCCAAGCCCAAGAAGAAGGGCGGCCTCTTCGGCTGGTTCGGCGGGAAGGACGAAGAAGGGGCCGAGCCCGAGGGCGGAGCTCCCGCCGACGGCGCCGACACGGGAATCCCGGACGACTTCAACCCCGAGCGGACCTTCGTCCCGGAATACGCGCAAGACGACCCGCCGGCTGGCGCCGAGCGCACCATGATCCCCGGCTACGCCGGCGGCGACCTGCCCCCCGGCGCCGAGCGCACCATGGCCCCCGGCTACGCAGGCGGCGACCTCCCCTTCGGCGCCGAAAGAACCATGGCCCCCGGCTACGCAGGCGGCGACCTCCCCTTCGGCGCCGAGCGCACCATGGCCCCCGGCTACGCAGGTGGCGACCTCCCCTTCGGCGCCGAAAGAACCATGGCCCCCGGCTACGCCGGCGGCGACCTGCCCCCGGGCGCCGAAATGACCATGGCTCCGGGCTACGCCGGCGGCGACCCGTTCAGCTTCGACGCTCAGCGGGACCTGGGAAGCGACATGCAGGCCAAGCTCGCGGGGCTGAGGCCGAACCAGTCCCTCGACGAGCTGAACCCCTTCCTGGTCGGCGGCCCGGCCGGGCCCGGCGCCGCGGCGCAGGCCCCAGGCCAGGGCGCGCCTCCCCTGCCGGGTCCCGGCGCCGTCGACGACCCCTTTGGCCCGCCGCTCCTCGACGACCCCTACGCCGGCGGCGCGATCGACGACGGCGAGTTCGTCGGCGAGCGCACCATGGTCGATATCCCCTCGGATATCGAGGACCTGGCCGACCTCAAGCCGACCGAGGAGCTGCTGGCTGGCGAAGAGCTCGACCTGGGCGGCAGCCCCAGCGGCCGCCCCGCGACCCCCGCGCGAAGCGCTGGCGCGCGCCGCATGTTCCAGCGGATCTCGCACACCGAAGACTGCGTGATCTACGCGGAGCCCGACTCGGCCGTGGTCTACGACGTGAGCCGTGGCTTCGTGTTTGCACCGCGCGTGGCCGAGGGCTGGTGCAACGTGCCCCCCAACCTCGCGCTGCTCAGCGACGGGTGCGTGATCGGGCGTGGCGACCTCGACGGACACGGGACCCTCACCGTCTCGACCCCTCCCCAGGAGGACGCAGGCAGCCTGCAGGTCAAGCTCCCCGCGAGCGCTTGCTACGACCCGGAGACCCGCGCCGTGTTCGTGCCCCTCGCCGCAGCCGGACGGATCTCCTGGCGCCCCCCGCTGACCTTCGCCAGCGACGAGGGGGTGAGCTACACCCTGCCCGAAGGCAGCGAGCGCGACCCCTCGGGCCTGCTGCGAATCCCGACCACGGGACGCGAGGAGGCGGGCCCCCACGGGCGCGCGCTCGCGACCCACAGCTATCTGGGCGTGCGCGAGAGCGTCTTCGCCGACGGCTGGGCCTGCCTCGAGCTTCCCCCCGACGCGGAGCTCTCCGGCGGCACCCTGATCGTGTCTGGCGACGGTGCCCCGCCCCCGCTGTTGGTGTGCGAGCGCCTGCCCGACGGACGCTGGCAGCTCGAGCTGCCCATGGGCAGCGAGGAGGACGGGCTCTCCGTGTGGCTCCCGCCCGCGTATCCTCCGCCCGCCGACGCGCGCTTCGACCCCGAGCTCGGCCCCGCCCCCAGCGCGGTCGACGTCCGGACCTGGGCTGGCGTCCGCGACTCGCTCCTCGACACCGGCTGGATCGAGCTCGTCTTGCCCGAGGCCAGCGTCGTCGAAGGCGCACGAGTACTCCTCCCCGCACCGTATGCGGTCGCGCTCACGCCCGAGCTGCAGTTCGAGCTGACGCGAGAGGACGACGGCCGGTTGAGCTTCACCCTGCCCGCGCACTCCGAGGTCCTCGGCCTGCGGATCATGATCCCACCCGCCGGCTACACCCCCCCCGCAGCGCGCGCCCCCGAGAGCAAGGACTCCTCGCCCTCGCCCGAGCCCGAGGCCGCGCCGCGTCCCACCAGCCCTCCCATGGTCCCCACCAAGGCCACGGCCAAGGACGGCGGCACGGCGACCACGATCAGCGCGTCGAGCAAGACCGCCAAGGCCCTGGACCGGTTCCGCTCGACCAAGTCGGGCGAAGGCAAGGTCGACGACGACGCCAAGGCCGACGACGCCAAGGACGACGACGCCAAGGACGACGACGCCAAGGACGACGACGCCAAGGACGACGACGCCAAGGACGACGACGCCAAGGACGACGACGCCAAGGACGACGACGCCAAGGACGACGA
>JAGQRJ010000542.1 GCA_020425635.1 Planctomycetota bacterium
AGAGCTCGCCCAGGAACGCGCCGAGCTCGGCCACGGGCCGGCGGCGGAAGCCGAGGGCCACGAGCAGCATGAGCTGCAGGCGCCGGTCGAGGGAGCCCTCGGGAGCCGGGGCCGGCGGGGCGGGGGCTTCGAGCCAGGTCCGCCAGGTGCCGAGCCGCAGCGGGTCGTCGAGGTGCAGCAGCCGGGCCAGGCCCTCGGCGAAGGCGGGCTCTTGGGGGCCGGGGGCGGGGGTGGCCAGGCCGGCTTCGCGGCGGAGGCGGGTCCAGCAGTGCCCGCGGCGGGCGTAGACGTCCTCGAGCTCGACCCCGGCCTCGTGGAGGAACTCGGGCAGGCTGACGTCGCGGCCGAGGCCGCGGAGGTCCTCGACCAGGGCCCGGTAGCCGAGGCCGAGGGCGTGGCGCAGGTTTGAGAGCACGGCCTCCTTGGCGTGGCGGTCGAGCTGCAGCGCGCAGCCGGCGGGCAGGTGCGGGAAGTCGTCTTCGACCGCGCGGACCACGCTGCGCCGGGTCCCGCCGAGGAGCGCGCGGAACTGGCGGTCGAAGCGGAACTTGCGGTGCGCCCCGCCCACGAAGTCGAGCACGGTCAGGCAGGCCTTGGTCTCGTGCAGGCGCAGCCCGCGGCCCAGCTGCTGGAGGAAGATCGTGGCGCTCTCCGACGGACGCAAGAAGAGCACGGTGTCGGCCTGGGGGATATCCACGCCCTCGTTGAACAGGTCGACCGAGAACAGCGCGTTCAGCCGCCCGGCCTCGAGGTCGGCGATCGCCGCGTGCCGCTCCTCGCGCGAGGTCGTGTGGCTGACCGCGCGCGCGGGGAGGCCGGCGGCCTCGAACTGGGTGGCCATGTACTCCGCGTGGCGGATACTGACGCAGAAGCCGAGCGCCTTCATGGTGTGGGGGTCGGTGACCTTGGCACGGACCTCCTGGAGCACCCGCTGCGCCCAGGCCTGGGTCGCGGTGTAGAGCCCCTCGAGCTCGCGCAGGTCGTAGCGCCCGTTGCGCCACTTGACGGTGGAGAGGTCGGTCTGGTCGTTGACCCCGAAGTAGTGGAAGGGGCAGAGCAGGCCCTGGTCGATCGCCGTCCACAGGCGCAGCTCGGCCGCGACCCGGTCGTCGAACCAGCCGAGCACGCTCTGGCCGTCGGTGCGCTCGGGGGTCGCGGTCAGCCCCAGCAGGACCTTGGGGCGCAGGTGTGCGAGCAGGCGGGTGTAGGTGCTGGCGGCCGCGTGGTGGAACTCGTCCACGATCACCACGTCGAAGGCCTGGGGGTCGACCTGGGCCAGGCGGTCGGCGTGCAGCGACTGCACGCTGGCGAACACGTGCTTCCCGGCCCGCGGGGTCTCGCCCGAGCCCAGGCGCTCGCCGAAGCCGCCGTCTTGGAGCACGACCTGAAACGTGCTCAGCGACTGGTCGAGGATCCGGTCGCGGTGCGCGACGAAGAGCAGGCTGTCGACGCCGTGCTCCTGGCGCAGGCGGCGGTAGTCGAGGGCGGCCACGATCGTCTTGCCCGTGCCCGTCGCGGCCACCACCAGGTTGCGCCAGTGCCCGCGCTCGCGCTCGGCCGCGAGGGACTCGAGGATCTCGACCTGGTGCGGGCGGGGGCGGACCTCGATCTTGGTCAGGAGCGGCGCCACCCGCCGGCGGCGGAGCTCTTGGCGGACCTGCTCGAACTCCTCGGCCTCGTAGTCGCGGAACTCGGGGTCGTTCCAGTACTGGTCGAAGGTCGTCTGGAACTTGGCCAGGATCCCCCGGTTGTCGACGTTGGAGAGGCGCACGTTCCACTCCAGCCCGTCGAGGATCGCCGCGCCCGAGAGGTTGGAGGAGCCGACCACGGCCGTGGAGTAGCCCGAGCGGCGCTCGAACAGCCAGGCCTTGGCGTGCAGCCGTGTGCGCTGGGTGTCGTAGCTGACCCGGATCTTGGCCCCCAGCTCGCGCAGGGTCTCGAGCGCCCGGGGCTCGGTGGCGCCGGTGTAGACCGTGGTCAGCACGCGCAGGGCCCCAGGCCGCCGGCGCACGAAGTCGCGCAGCTCGCCCTCGATCAGGCGCACGCCGCTGTGCTTGAGGAACGAGATCAGGAGGTCGACCCGATCCGCCGACTGCAGCTCGCGCCGGACCTCGGAGGCGACGTTCACGTCGTGGCGCCCGTTGACCAGCAGCTCGCTCGTCGAGAGCGGGATCCCCGGCCGAGTGGGCGGCTGCGCCGCCGCCCCAAGCCCTCGGTCGGCCTTGGAGCGCAGCCACTCGAGCACCTGCCCCGGGGGCAACACCAGGTCCTGCGCGTCGAGGACCGGCTCGTCCTGGGCCGTGAGCAGCTGGAGCAGCCCGTTGACGAGCGCGACCTGGCGCCCGAGCCGGTCCTGCTTGCCGACCCCCTTGAGCGCCTGCAGGACGCGGTCGTGGACGTAGCGCGCGAGGTAGAGCGGCGCTGCGTCGGGGTCGAGCGCCCGCTGCCCAGCCTCCAGCCGTTCGGCCGAGGCCTGCACGCCGTCGCGCAGGGCCGGGGTCAGGAGCGCCTCGTAGAGGCCTTCGGCGGGCTGTTCAGTCATAGGCGCTAGCTTAGGAGGAATCGGGGGCCAGTGTCCGCGGACGCGCCAGTGGAACGTCCCGACAGCGAACTCGGACGGGAAGTAGACCCCCTGCGTTCTCTACCTCGGCGCACCCGCCACGACGATCTCGTCCCCCGGGACGTAGATCGA
>JAGQRJ010000543.1 GCA_020425635.1 Planctomycetota bacterium
CAGGAGCCCTGGGGCCCCGCCGCCGAGGCCTGGCTCGCCGGCCAACCCCACGCCGCGGTCGACACCGCGCGCCTCGACCGCGCCACCGCCGAGGCGCTGCTCGCCGCTCAGCCCGACCTCGCGGCCCTCCAGCGCGGGGTCTTGGTGCACGGCGACAACCACGCCGGGTTGCAGCTCCTGCGCCCCCGCTTCGCCGGCCAGGTGCAGTGCGCCTACGTCGACCCCCCCTACAACACCGCGAGCGACGGCTTCGCCTACGCCGACGACCTGCCGCGGGGCGCGTGGCTGTGCTTCATGGCCGACCGGCTCCGCGCCGCGCGGGCGCTGCTCCGGCCCGACGCGGCGTTCTTCGCCCAGATCGACGGGCACGAGAAGGAGCGCCTGAAGCTCCTGCTCGATCAGCACCTGCACTACGTGGGCGAGATCGTGTGGCGGATCGGCTGGATCTCGGGGTTCAAGTCGCGCGCGAAGAAGTTCATTCGCAACCACGACACGATCTACCACTACGGCAACGCCGGGCGCCCGCGCTTCTACAAGCACTACATTCCCTACCCCGACGACTACGTGCGCCGCGACGGCAAGCGTCCGACCGGCAAGGGCTACCCGCTCGAAGACACCTGGAACTGCAGCCCCCTGGATCGGCTCGACTCGATCCAGATCATGAGCTTCACCAAGGAGAAGGTCGGCAACGGGCAGCTCACCCAGAAGAACGAGAACCTCCTGCTGCGGATCCTCGAGAGCAGCTCCGTTCCCGACGACTGGGTCCTCGACTACTTCCTCGGCTCGGGGACCACGGCCGCGGTGGCCCACAAGAGCGGGCGACGGTGGCTGGGGGTCGAGGCCGGGCACGTGCCCTTCGAGGCCGCCTTGGCTCGCCTGAAGCGGGTGATCGCCGGCGACCGCTACGGGATCTCGAGCGCCTGCGGCTGGGAGGGCGGCGGGGCGTTCCAGGTGCTGCACCTGGAGTCCTTCGAGGACGCGCGCAGCCGCGGGGTGCGCGGGCTCGAGGTCGACGCGTGGGAGCGCTCGCCCTACGACCTCCCGGCCAGCCTCGCCTGGCTCAGCGGGGTGACCCTCTCCCGGCAGCTGGCGGGGCCTGGCGGGGTGCTCCAGCTGGGCGCCGACCCCCAGGGGCGGCCGTGGGCGAGCCTCTGGGGTCGCGGGACCCCCGCCCAGGCCCGCGCCCTGGCGGAGGCGGGCCTGGCGCAGCCCGGGGGGGAGCTGCTCCTCGCGGGGGTCGCCCCCGGTGCGCTGGGTTCGGCGGGCGCGGGCTGGACGCAGCGCTCCGCCGGGGAGGCGCTCGCGGCCCTCCTCAGCGCGCCGGGCGCCTGAGCCCGGGGCTGCGCGGGGGGGCTACATTCCCGACGCGCACCGCGCCCGCATGCGCTATCGTGGTGCGCTCGGAGGCGCCATGGACTGTCCCAAGTGCGACGGAGCTCAGCTCGAGGCGATCGAGGTCGACGAGGTCGAGGTCGATCGCTGCGGGGCGTGCGCCGGGATCTGGTTCGACCCCAGCGAGCTCGGGCGGCTGCTCGACGACGACACCCAGAAGGTCGGCGCGATCATGACCGGCGACGACGACGGCGGGCACGACCAGCGGGTGGCCTCGTGCCCCCGTGACGGCACGCGGCTGGTGCGGGTCCGCTCGATTCGCAACAGCGCGATCGTGATCGACACCTGCACGAAGTGTCGGGGGATTTGGCTCGACGGCGGCGAGTTCCGGCGGATCAAACGCGAGCAGCCCGGGGTCAAGCTCGGGGAGTTGGTGTAGAGGCATGCCCACTTACGACTACGTGTGCAAGGCGTGCGAAGACGCCTTCGATCACTTCCAGACCATGACCTCCGACCCCCTCACCGACTGCGCCAAGTGCGGCGGCAAAGGGACGCTCAAGCGCTTGATCGGCAAGGGCGCCGCGTTGATCTTCAAGGGCTCGGGGTTCTACGAGACCGACTACAAGCGCACGCAGAAGTCGACGCCGACCAAGGGCACCGACTCGAGCGGTGACCGCGACTCCCGCGGCAAGCCCGATGAGGGCAAGCTCACGGAGAAGGTCGAGCGCACCAAGGAGGCCGCCAAGGACGTCAAGGCCCAGGCGGCGCAGACCAAGAGCAAGGGCGGCGACGCATGAGCAAGCTCCCGGACGCGATCACCCGCCGCGAAGTGGTCTACGGGCGTCCCAAGCGCCCCGTCGACTACCTCGCGCTGGGCAAGGCCTACCACGAAGCCGGGCGCCCGACCGACGCCCTCGACGCCGCGCTGCGGATCGAGGGCGATCAGGCCGGACACGACGCCCTCGTGGCCGCCGTGCGCGACAGCGCGCTCGAGCGCGGCGACTTCTTCGTGCTCAACCGGATCCACGCCAAGTCGCCGCTGAGCGAGGCCCAGTGGCAGCAGGGCTTCGAGAAGGCGAAGGCGACCGGCAAGACCCGCTTCGCGCTGAGGTTCGCCAAGCAGCTCGGCGACAGCGCCGAGGTCGAGCGCCTCGAGCTCGAGCTCGGGCTCCGCGTGCCCGAGGCGCCCGCCGAGGTGGGCCAGGTCGCGTCGCTCTCGGTCCAGGCGACGAAGGTCGAGGCGCCCAAGGCC
>JAGQRJ010000544.1 GCA_020425635.1 Planctomycetota bacterium
CCCGCCGCCAGCCGGTGCCCTGCGCGACCTCGCCGGCTTCGGGCGCGGTTGGGCGCGCCGACTGGGCGTCGCCCTGCCGGGCCTGGGCGTCGGCGAGCAGCAGCAGGCTCGCGGCCACGTCGCGGGGCAGCCGGTGCTGGCGCGCGGCGGCGAGGGCCTTGCTCGCCGCCGAGGCCGCGGCCGCCGGTCGACTCCGGGCCAGGGAGGCCTCGGCGTGCAGCTGGTGCCACGCCACCTCGGGGTGCAGCGCGTCGATCCCCGCCACCGGGAGCGCCTGGCCTTCGGGCACGCGGCTCCAGTCGACCCCGCGCTCGAGCAGTCGCAGGGCGAAGTGCGGGTCGCTCTTGCGAATCGCGGTCCGCGCGGCGCGGAGCACGTGGGGCACGGCGCTCTCGGGCTGGTCTCCATGCAGCAGGTGCTGCGCCGCGAGGGCCTCCCACACCTCGGGGCTCCCCTCGCGCGCCTCGGAGAGCGACGCGGCGGCGCGCCCGAGCTGGGCGTGGAGCGCCGGGAGCTCGCTCGCGGGCAGCGCCTCGAGGGCCGCCTCCGCCAGGCTGAGGCTCATGCGCAGCCCGCGGTCGGGGCGGATCGGCTCGATCCAGCGCCGACGCTCGAGCTCACGCAGCATGCCCAGCACGCTCTCGGGGTCGGTGTCGAGCGCCTTGATCAGCAGCCCGAGAGGCATCTCGCGCCCCTCGCTCCCGAGCAGCGCGATCAGGCGCAAGGCCGCCGGCGCGAGCGGCTCGCGCAAGCCGAGGCTCGCGACCCGCCGCGCGATCGTCTCGCTCCACTCCGTGGCCAGGGCCACGTGCTCCAGCGCCTCGGGTGCGAGGGCCCAGGCGCCGTCGGGGGGCGGCACCAGGTCGCGCTCGGCCAGCTCGCCGAGGACCTCCAGCGCGTGGCCTGGGCGGCGCGCGAGGGGGACGAGGCGTTGGGTCAGCTCGGCGACCTCCTCGGGCTCGCGGCCGAGGGCCGCGGCAATGATCCGCTCGAGGGACTCCGCGCTGAGCGCCGGGAGGTCGAGGCGACGAACCCCGGGCGTCCCCAGCAGGCGCCGCAGGGCGGGGGCTCCCCCGGGGTGGCCGTGGAGTTCGTCCGCCGAGGCGCTGAGCAGCACGCCCAGCGGGCTGTCGAAGCTGCCTGCGCCGGGGTGCTCCGCGCCCTCGGCGTCGCCGCTGGGCGGGGGCGTCGAGCGCGCCTGGTGCAGGTCGACGGCCGCGAGGCGCAGCGCGTCGAGCAGCAGAGGGTCGGCGAAGCGCGCCTCGTCGACCACGATCACCATCGGCTCGCGGCGCGCGACATCGAGGAGCACGCGGCTCGCCGCCTCGACCACGCGCTGGCGCTCGGCGGCGGGCTCGAGCACCGGAGCCGGCGGGGGCGCCGACGCGCGCACCCGCGCGGGGAGGTGCCGCGCGAGGAAGGGGGCCTGGCCTTGCACCACCGCCGGCGTCTCCGGCTCGCAGAGCACCGCGAGCAGCCCGTCGAGGGAGGGCTCCCGCGGCTCCACCCAGCGCGCGGGGCACTGCGCGCGCACGTCGCGCAGGAGGTGCGTGCGACCCTGACCCGCCGGCGCGACGACGACCGCGGCCCCCTCGACCGGCGCGCCGCGCTCCTCGGCGCAGGTATCCGCGATCCAGGCCACGAGGTCCTGGACCTCTTGCCGTCGGGCCTGCGCGGGAACCAGCGGCTGCGCCAGGCGGACCTCGCGCGCTTCGAGCGAGAAGCGCTTGCTCGCCGACTTGTTGAGCTCCCGGATCACCGCGTTGGCGCTCGGCGGGCGCTCGCGCGGGTCCTTGCGCAGCAGCGACTCGATCATCGCCTCGACCGCGACCGGCACGCTACGCTTGAGCTGGCGCACCGTCGGCGGGGCCTGGGTCAGGTGCGCGGCGCGCAGGCCCTCGTAGTCTTCGGCCCCAAACACCCGCGCGCGCGTGGCGCACTCGAAGAGCAAGCAGCCGAGGTCGTAGAGGTCGGAGCGCCGGTCGATCGGGTCCCCGCGCAGCGCCTCGGGCGCCCACGACCCCTGATAGCCCAGCCGGCGGCTGGCGAAGATCTCGCGCGAATAGCCTGGGTCGAGCAAGCGCGCGGACTTCCGCGGCCCCTGCCCGGAGACGATCACGTTGCTGCTCACGAGGTGCCCGTGCAGCAAGCCGCGACAGTGCAGCGCCTCGAGCCCGCGGAACAACGAGACCACGACCTCGAGGATCGTCGACCACGAGGCGCGCGCGCTGAAGCGGTAGAGGTCGGGGCCTTCGACGTAGTCGCTCACCGTGTAGAGCAAGCCGGTGGGCGGCCGCCCTTCGACGCTCACGCGCCCGGCGTGGGTCGGGACGGCGAGGTTCGGGTGCTGCAGGTCGTAGCGGGCGAGGTCCGCCTCCAGGCGGCGCAGGCGCTCGTCCGAGACGGCCTCGGGGTCGCCCTCGAGTGGGTGGATGAGCTTGAGGACCTTCTTCTGGCGCTGGCGCTGCTGGCGGACGAGGTGGCTGACGCCGAACAACCCCTCCCCCAGCTTCTTGATCGGCGTGTAAACGCCGAGGTTCACGCGGCTGTCCAGCAGCACGAGGCTTCCTCTCTCCACGGAGCGCTGAGCATACGGACGCGCACCGACCGGGCCCTTTCCCAATCTTGGAATCCCGCCCGCCTCAGGCTCGGACCGCGAGAGACAAGTCCTCGGAATCAAGAGCCTTCGGAGGGGGGATTCCGAATTTGGGAAATGTAGCCTACTGCCATCGGACGCCCCCTTCAACCGAACAATCGCCAGGAAGTCCCTTTCTTTTCCCCACTCCCGACAATCCGCGCAGAACGCATTGACACCCGAGTGCGGCCTGCCTAGCGTGAGGGTGCGCTGGCAGAACTGTCAACTGCTGTAAGGAACGCATTCGAGGCCCGAATGACTCACCATAAACTCCGTGCGATCGGCGACATGCTGCGAGAAGAGGAGAGCCGCTTCATCGGCTATCCAGAGATCGAGCGCAAGTCGAAGGAGCTCGGATTCGGGGTCACCGTCCGCACGTTGAGGTTCTACGTCGACGAGTCGATCCTGCCGCCGCCCAAGAAGGTCGGCAAAGCGCCGGTCTACGAAGAGGAGTGGATCCTCAACGCGCTGCTCAGCATTCACCTGATGAAGACGCGCCTCAGCCGCTCGCTGACCGAGATCCGCACGGTCCTCGGGCGGCTGCAAGAGGACCCGACGCACCTCGCCGACAAGCTCAGCGTGCTCTACGAAGAATACGTGCGCACCGAGCAGCTCAAGCCGCTCGAGCGCTCGGGCTTGCAGGACACCTTCTTCGCCCTGCTCTGCGGGAAGGTCGGGCCAGGGGTCCAGCCCAGCGAGCTGCGCCTGACCTGCCTCGCCGACACGATCCTCGAGAGCGGGCGCTGGGAAGGGGAGCGCTGGATTCCACCGAGCGAGCGCGCCATCCTGATCAAGCAAGGTCTGATCGACGGCCCCACACCGGAGGACCTCGACCTGAACGACGACGAGGAAGGTCCTGCCGAGGACTCCGAGCGCGCCAGCCTCGACGGCCCGAGCCTCGAGCCGCCTCCGCCGCCGCCGACCCCGCCCCCGGCGGGCGCGATCACCGCGGCGCGCGCCCGCGCCGTCGAGGAGGCGTTCACCGCCCGCTTCGAGCTCGCCTTCGAGGTCCTCGGGCGGGTGCACTGCCCCCTCGACGGCAAGGCCTACAAGGCGGGCCCGCGCGAGCGGACCCTGATCAAGCGCGACCAGAGCGGGCGCGTGGTCGACCTCATGAAGCGCTGCCGGGTCTACGACCGCAGCCTGCTCGACGAGATCCCGCTCAACGAGGTCCGCGAGTATCAGGTGTTCCAGCGCAGCCTGTTCGGGCGCGGGGAGCTGAAGGTCGTCGTCGCCGCGGTGTGCGTCTCGCCGCTCGAGCCCTTGATCACCGAGCGCCACGCCAACGAGCCCCTCGGCCTGCTCGAGGCCGAGCGGATCCTCGACGGGCTGAGCACCCAGGACGGCGTCTTCTACTACGTGGGGATCCTCTCCCCCGTCGGCTGGGACAAGAGCGCGCGCGAGCGCGTGCCTTCGCGCCGCAACACCCTGGTGTGCCTGGTCGAACCGCGCGACGACGGGAGCTGGACCCGGCACCGGCCCGACGATCCGCGCTGGGCGGGGGTCGACCGCGTGTTCGACCCGGAGACCGACCGGGAGAAGATCGACCGCGTCGGGGAGTTCTTGCTCGAGGCGCTGAAGCCCAAGGGTGAGTTCTTGATCCTGAAGAACCTGGAAGAAGACCTCGACGTCCCCGCCCCCTTCGTGTCGGCGGCCGTCGAAGAGGTCCTGGTCATGGACCGGGAGCTCGAGGTCGCCGAGTGCGGCGGCCGCCACATCATCAAGCGGAGGCGCCTGTGAGCCTGCTCAACAAGATCAAGGCCATGTTCAGCCGAAACGCGCTGCCCGAGGAGACGCGCCTGCTGCTCTCAGGGGTCGACGACGTCGACGCCCTGCGGCGGGGGCTCGACGAGATCGCGACCCGCAACGAGGTCGAGGCGCGCGAGATCGAGCGCGAGATCGACAAGCTCGCGACCAACGAGGGCGGGCTCAAGGAGCGCGTGGCGGAGGGCGTGCTCAACGACCGCGAGAAGCTCAGCGTGCTGCGCGAGATCCAGCGCCTGCGCCGGCGGATGGACTCGCTCGAGAAGCGCCACCGGATCCATCAGGACAACATCGACCTGCACCTCGGGCTCTTCGACCGCATCTCCGAGATGCAGGCCATGGAGCTCAAGCGGGTGACCCAGGGGCAGATCGAGGAGATCGCCGTCGACTACGAGGAGCGCCTCGACAAGCACAAGGACATCATGAACTCGGCGCGGGCGGCAGAGGGGCTCGAGCCCAACTACGCCGACACCACCGAGCGCCGCGAGCTCGCGGCGCTCGAGGCCGAGATCCTCAGCGAAGCCGGCGTCGTCCCCGAGCCCAAGGAGCCCAAGCAGAAGGCCCCCAAGCCCGTCGTGGTCGAGCCGGAGCCCGCGGTCGAGGCGGAGCCCGTGGCCGAGGAGCCCGTGGCCGAGGAGCCGGTGGCCAAGGAGCCCCCGGCCGAGGAGCCCGTCGAGGCAGCCCCCGCGCGCCCGCCCCTCGAGGAAGCGATCCAGAACCTGGAGGTCCAGCGGGAGCCTCCGGAGCGCGTACGCGAGTTGGAATAGCCTGGGCTCAGTAGAATTGGGGCGGAGCGCCGCCGAAAGAAGGACACCGTGGGGATCTTCGACAAGCTGTTCAACCGCGAGGACCGTGAGGTCTCGTCGCGCGACCTCAAGGTCGCGCTGCGGGGCGTCGAGCGGGAGCGGCGCAAGAAGCAGCTCGACCTGCGCAAGCTGACCAACAAGCGCAACGAGACGCTCTCGCGGCTCAAGGCCGCGCGCAAGGACAACAACCGCGAGGAGGTCGACTTCCTCTTCGAGGATCTGCAGCAGGTCAAGCTCGACCAGGCCTACCTCCGCCGCGAGAGCAAGATCCTGAACCTCGAGGCGATCGGGCTCAAGCGCTACGTCCGGGGGCTCGAGCGGCTCGAGCGGACCTCGACCAAGGGTCGGATCCGCGAGCTGATGCAGAAGGTCCAGATCAGCGGCCTCGACGAGAAGCTCAACGGCGAGGCCGTCGACGAGGAGGCCTACATCGACGCCTTGAACGCGACCCTCGAGGACCTGCAGGCGGAGATGGAAGACGTCGACCTCAACGAAGACCGCGACCCCGACAAGGAGGCGCTGCTCGCCGAGCTGGACGAGATCATCGCCGCCGAAGAGGGCGGCGACGTCGAGGTCGCCCACGAGCGCGAGGCTCTGCTCCAGGAGCGCCTGGACCGGGAGATCTCGGGTGAGGCGGAGCGCGCGTGAAGCACAGCGGCATGTCCGGCGACCTGAACCGGGAGCGCCAGAAGGCGATCGAAGGCCTCGAGGCCCGGGCCAAGGCGGCCTACGACAAGGGCGAGGACGAGGGGGCGGCCGAGGCCTACGACAGCGCGGCGCGCCTCCTCGAGCGCCACGCGGTGGCCGCGCCCTCGCGCAAGATCGAGCAGGCGCGCAAGGGCAAAGCGCTGCGCTACCGCGAATACGCCAAGGCCCTGCGCTCGGGGGACATCCCCAAGCCCGAGGGCCGCGGCGGCGGCGAGCTGACCCAGAACCGCGCGGGCAACCGCGACGTGGCCGACCGCGCGCGCTCCAAGGACGAGGACGAGATCCACGGGGCGGTGACCGCGCTCCTGCACCACAGCAGCGTGACCTGGGACAAGATCGGCGGGCTGGCCGAGACCAAGCGCGAGATCAAGTACGCGCTGGGGATCTCCCTGGCCCAGCTGCCCCCGGGGATCGAGCTCGCGGGCTGGCGCAACATGCTGTTCTACGGGCCCCCGGGCACGGGCAAGACCCTGCTCGCCGCGGCGACCTCCCGCGCGGTGAGCAACGCCGGGGGCGAGCAGGGCAGCTCCTCGTTCTTCAACGTCAAGGTCAGCTCGATCATGTCGAAGTACTTCGGCGAGTCGACCAAGATCGTCTCGGAGCTCTACGGCACCGCCCGCGACGTCTCGCCCGCGGTGGTCTTCCTCGACGAGTTCGAGGCGCTCTGCGGCTCGCGCGGCGAGGGCGACACGGGCACCGAGCGTCGGATCCTCTCGACGATCCTCTCCGAGCTCGACGGCCTCGCCGAGAAGGAGCGCAAGGACCTCTACGTGCTCACCATCGCGGCGACCAACCGCCCCTGGGACCTCGACCCGGCGGTGCTCAGCCGCTTCGACAAGAAGATCCTGATCCCGCTCCCCGACCCGATCACCCGCCGCGCGATCCTCGAGATCCACACCACCAAGCGCGGGTTCGAGCTCGAGGGCGAGCTCGAGGACGTGGTGGACCTGACCGAGGGGCTCAGCGGGCGCGAGATCGAGAGCCTCTGCAAGGAGGTCACCAACACCATGGTGGCCGACGAGAACAAAGAGATTCCGAACCTGGTCGACCAGGGGCTGGAGTCGGTGAAGTCCTATTCCGTGCGCGTGCGTCCGTTGCGGCTGGCGGACTTCGAAGCGGCGCGACGTTGGGTCAATCCAGTCACCACCCCGGCCGACATGGAGCGCTACCTCGAGTGGCGCGACGCGGCGGAGGAGTAAAGCATGGGTCTGTTCAAGTCCAGTGAAGAGCGCCGCCTGGAGCGGGAGATGGAGGTCCGCAAGGGCCTCAGTCGGATCAAGAAGCAGATCCGCGCCCAGGAGCGAGAGGAGCAGAACTTCCTCAAGAAGGCCAAGCGCGCCAAGCAGCTCGGCGACCGCACCCAGCTCGGGTTCATCAAGGCGAACCTCAAGCGCACGGCCTACACCCGGCGGATGATGGAGCGCCAGCTCTTGAACCTCGAGGTGTTCAAGCAGCTCAAGGACCAGGCCGAGGCCCAGTCGGACTTCGCGCGCGCGCTGCAGACCGTGAGCGAGGCGATCGCCGAGTCCTACGGCTCGGTCGACCTGGCCCAGGTGCAGAAGAACTGCGAGCGCGCGATCAGCCAATCCGAGTCGATGCAGGGCATGATGGAGATGATGCTCGAGCAGACGAACGAGTCGATGGCGGACATGGAGGGCGCCCAATCCGACGAGCTGGTCACCGACGACGAGATCGACCGCATGATCGACGAGGCGATCGTGTCCGAGGAGACCGACGAAGCCGAGGGGCGCATGGGCAGCCGACTCGACGCCCTGCGCGAGCGCTTCGAGCGCAACCGCGAGGGAGAGGCCCGCTAGTGGCGAAGAAGACCGTGGAGTCGCGCGCCGAGGGCTACAAGCAGGCCTGGGGACGCTACCTGGAGCTCGTCGACGAGGCCGAGGCCAAGGGCGACCTCAAGGGCCTGCGGCGCAACCTCGAGCACGCGATCCAGGCCTGGCTCAACTACACCGAGTGCGCGGCCTCCCCGGCGATCCGCGAGTCGCGTGAGGAGACCCTCGCCAAGCACCTCGACTGGTTGGAGTCGCTGCCCGACGACCCCGCCGACCTGCCCCAGCGCGGGCGCAAGGGCGACGAGCAGGGCCCCGGCAAGCGCAAGGCCGCGGAGGGCCGCGCCAAGGACGAGGACGGCCCCGACTACGTGCCCGTCGAGCGGCCCACGATCCGCTTCGACGACCTCGCCGGGCTCGAGGACGTGAAGGAGGAGATCCGCCTGAAGATGATCTACCCCTTCCAGCACCCCGAGCAGGCCGAACGCTACAAGATCCGCCGGGGCGGCGGGATCCTGCTCTACGGGCCGCCGGGCACGGGCAAGACGCTCATGGCTCGGGCGGTGGCGGGGGAGATCGACGCGGCCTTCTTCACGGTCAAGCCCTCCGAGATCATGTCGAAGTGGGTCGGCGACTCCGAGCAGAACATCCAGCGCCTGTTCGCAGCGGCCCGCAGCCACGAGCGGAGCATCGTGTTCATCGACGAGATCGAGGCCCTCGTCCCCGCCCGTCGAGACGTGCAGGCCGGCGTCATGAGCCGGCTCGTGCCCCAGATCCTCGCGGAGCTCGAGGGCTTCGACACCTCGGAGAAGAACCCGATCCTGTTCATCGGGGCCACCAACGAGCCCTGGTCCCTCGACCCCGCGGTGCTGCGCCCGGGGCGCTTCGACGAGAAGGTCTACGTCGGCCTGCCCGACGCCGACGCGCGCGCGGAGATCTTCCGCATCTGCCTCAAGGAGCGCCCGCTCGCCGACGACGTCGACCTCGCCGCCCTCGCCGCGCTCACCGGGGGCTTCAGCGGCGCAGACATCAAGAACGTGTGCGAGAAGTCCGCGGCGGAGCTCTTCCTGCGCGCGGTCCGCGACGGCGGGGAGTCGGCGCCGATCGCGCGCGCCGACCTCGAGCGCGTGATCACCGCCGCCCAGCCCAGCGTCTCGCGGTCGAACCTCGAGCGCTTCCAGACCTACCGCAAGGGTCGAACCGAGTTCGACGCCGAAGCCAACAAGGACTCCTGATCATGGACCTCGACCGGTTTGTGAACGACCCCGACGCCCTCGCCGTGCGCGTCGAGCGGCGCGACCTGCCCGGCCTGCTCAAGAAGCGGCTCATCGTCCCCGCGGGCTGCGTGGCCCTCGTCACCAAGTCGGACGGGCTCGACGCGCTGCTGACCGCGGGCGAAGAGGAGGCCGAGCTGGAGTCGGCGCTCCTGGTCAAGGAGACCTGCGAGCTGAGCTTCAGCAGCCCCGCGGGGCGCAGCGCCGAAGGCCTGCAGCTGCATCTCAGCCTGGGGCTGACCCTCAACCCGCGCCCGGCGCTGATCGACCTCGGGCAGCTCCGGCGCAACGTGCTCGCGGGGGAGAACGCCGCGTCGAAGGGGGTGCTGCAGGCCTTCTTCCTGCCCTACGTCGAGTCGGCGGCCCGCGCGTTCTGCAGCGCCCGCGACACGGCGGCGCTGATCGACCGCCTCGACGCCGACGACCTGGAGGCGCACCTCCGCGACGCGCTCAAGAAGGCGCTGTTCGAGTCGGGCTGCGTGCTCGCCGACGTGCGCCACCCGCGCTTCACCTCCGAAGACTACGAGCGCAAGCTGCAGGAGCGGCTCGAGCGCGAGGCGGCCGAGCGCGCCCTGCAGCAAGAGCAAGAGCTGGTCGAGCTGCGCAAGCAGGTCGACATGCAGGCCGTGCTCGCCGGGCTCGAGGTCCAGGACGAGGCCGACCGCACGCGCAAGGAGCAGCGGCTCGCGCGCTACGAAGAGCTGCGCGGGAAGATGGGCGACGACGACGTCAAGGCCCTGATCCTGCTGCTCGACGACGACGCCCAGCGGGCCAAGCTGATCCGCGAGCTGATCAACAAGGACGTGACCCCCGAGCAGCGCGCCGCGATGCAGCTCGGCGACATGGAAGACAAGGTCGAGGCGCGCCTGCGCGAGATGCAGCAGCGCCTGGCCCAGCTCACCGGCGCCGAGCTCAAGGCCGACGCCAACGATCCGATCACCCGCCGCGTGCTGGCCGTGGTCGGCAAGCGCGTGCTGAGCTTCGACCCCAAGACGAACCTGCACCCCGAGGTCCCCAAGGAGGTCTACGACACCGAGGAGGGCAGCCTCGGCTACCTGCGCTCGGCGCGCTGGGAGACGATCAACGGCGAGGGCTACCTGCTGACGGGCGCCCAGCGCGGGATCTACGCCATCGGCCCCGACGGGACCCGCGCCTTCCCCTTCCCCAAGGCCCCGGAGGGCAAGGGCGGGGCCAACAGCGTGGCCTACTTCGACGGGCGGCTCTACGCGACGCACTCCGAGCTCGGGCTCTGCGAGTGGCCGCTGGCCGGGGGCGAAGGCCGCCGCCTGTGCGAGGAAGAGACGAGCTCGGCCTCGGCGACCCGCGGCGCGGTGATCGAGGCGGGGGTCCTCTACTTCAGCGTCGGCGCGGACGTGTTCGCCCTCGACCTGGCCAAGGGCGAAGAGCACCCCCGACGCTTCAAGGGCTCGGACGACTCGATCACGAGCTTCGTCGTGGTCGGCCACGAGCTCGTGGCCGGGAACCGCTCGGGGAGGATCTACAGCTGGTCCCTCGACGACCCCGGCTCGGCGCACGCCTTCGACGTGGTCAAGAAGAACCCGATCTACATGCTGCGGCACACGCGCTTCGCGGGGACCTCGTTCTTCGTGATCGGCAGCAAGGACTTCACCGTGACCCTCGCCGAGCCGCGCAAGAACCTGTTCCGCGACTACCAGGCGCGGGAGGAGGTGCGCTGGGTCGACGCCGCGAGCGACTTCGTCGCCGGGGTCTCGCGCAGCGGCTACAAGATCTTCTGCTGGGACACCCACCACCAGTCGCAACCCAAGCTGACGATCCGCGTCAGCGACAAGGTCCAGGATTTGTTCGTGGTCCGCACGCTCTCCAAGAGCGCAACCTAGGCAAGCGAGGCGCCGGTGTTCGACAAGGTCTGGAAGGTCGTCCTCATGGTGGGGATCCTCGCCGCGGTGGTCGGCGGGATCGTCTACCTCTCCAGCGGCGAAGACCGTCGCGAGATGACCGACCTCATGAAGGACGTCGCGGAGCTGACCGAGGTCGAGTTCCGCGAGGCGCTGCCCCGGGTGCGCGACGTCAACGCGCTGTTCCTGATCGTGAGCGGACGCTCGGACCGCGACGAGGAGGTCCAGTTCGAGGAGCGGCTCGCCGAGGCGGTGAAGAAGTCCTCGAAGTACAAGGTGATCGACTGGTCCGCGGTGCGCGAGTTCGAGGACAGCACCTGGCTGGGCACGATCTACGCCAAGCTGAACATCATCGACACCTCGCGCCCGCCCTCGACCTTCGAGAAGGCCGTGACCGTGGTCGAGACCCTCTACGAGAAGGCCAACTTCGAGACCGACGGCCTGCTGTGGGTCGACGTGACCCAGTTCGACGAGGGCAAGGACGGCGACGGCTTGGGCTCGCGGGTCGGGGTCGCGGCGAAGATCTACAGCCTCAAGCGCAAGGAGGTCGTGGCCGAGGTCCCCGAGATCAGCCACGGGATCGAGTCGCCCTGGGACCTGCGCTACATCCGCTACCGGATCGGCCAGAGCAGCATTCTGCTGCGCTTCTTGGCCTGGTTCGTGGTCTCGATCACCCTGCCCTGGGCGCTGATCCAGGTCGTGCGCGCGGTGGTCAAGAAGAAGAACAACCAGCTCAACATCGCGCTCCTGGGAGCGCTGACCCTGACCAGCATGCTCGTGGCCTGGACGCTGCTGGCGGCGCTCGGGACGGGCTTCGGCGCCTGGCTGACCGTGCTCACCGTGGGAGGCCTCATGGGCTACTACAACTACGACGCCTGCGACTACATCGAGCGGAGGCTCCTGTGATCGCCCGCGCGCTCCTGCTGCTCGCGCTCTGCGCGGGCGGCCTCCACGCCCAGCAGCGCGTGGAGGCCACCCCCCTCGGGCGTCTGCTGGAGGCCGCCACCCGCCGCGGGCTCTTCGCCCGGGTCGAGGGCGTGCGCCACTACCGGCTCGGGGGAGGCGAGGACCTCGTGCTGATCCAGGTCGACGTGAAGCGCGACGACCAGGAGCTCTACCTGCAGTCGACGGTGAACCACCTCAGCGCCGAGCGCCCGGTGCTGCGCGCGGTCAACCTGCACCTCGGGCCCGCGGGTCAGATCGTGAAGCTGCGCTTGATCCTGCGCACCCCCGAGCAGGAGGTCACCGCCACCGGGCGGGTCAAGGACGACCAGATCGAGTTCGAGTTCACCGAGGGCAAGCAGGTCAACGTGCAGACCTTCCCCTGGTCGGACCTCAGCGTCCCCGGCAACGTCGTGCTCTTCGTGCTGCCCTGCTTCCCCGAGCTCCTGCCCAAGGAGGGCTGGTCCTTCGTGCAGTTCGACGAGCAGGGGCTCGCCAGCGGCCCGCGCACGATCCGCGCGGAGCAGACCCCCGACGGGACGCGGGTGCGGGTGACCCACACCGACAGCGGCGCGCTGCAGACCGAGGCCGTGCTCAACCAAAACGGTCGGCTGATCAGCCTCCTGCGGGGGGAGCAGCGGATCGTCGAGGTCACCGCCCACGAGGCCCAGCGCTTGACCGAGGAGGCCCGCGCCCGACGCGAGGCCTTCGAGCGGCACCAGCGCGCCCACCCGACCCAGGCCCCCCCCCCGCCCGACGCGCCCACGCCACCCGAAGACCCCAAGCCCGACGCGCCCACGCCTCCCGAGGACCCCGAGGCGCCGCGTTAGGGAGCCGCGCCCTCACCCGCGAGCCGCTTGATCCCGCCCGGCGGGCCTGGATACTGGCGGCACGAGGAGGGCACGTGGCAGACGTAATCCTGGCGATCGACGCGGGCACGACGGGGGTCACGGTCCTCGGCTTCGACGCCCAGGCCCAGGTGATCCACAAGGGCTACCGCGAGTTCACTCAGCACTACCCGCAGCCGGGCTGGGTCGAACACGACGCGGAGGAGATCTGGACGGTCACCGAGGCCCTCGCGCGCGCGGCCCTCGACGTCCTCGGCGACCGCGTCGCCGGGATCGGGATCACCAACCAGCGCGAGACCACGGTGGTGTGGGACGCCGAGACGCGCCGCCCCTACCACAACGCGATCGTGTGGCAGTGCCGGCGCACGGCCGCCCGCTGCCAGGAGCTCAAGGCCCACGCCCCGGGGATCCGCGCCAAGACCGGGCTCGTCCTCGACGCCTACTTCTCGGGCACGAAGCTCGAGTGGATCCTGCGGAACGTGCCGGAGGCCAAGGCCGGCGCGGCCGCCGGCCGCGCGCGCTTCGGCACCATCGACACCTGGCTCGTCGACCGCCTGACCGGAGGCGCGGCCCACGTCACCGACCCGACCAACGCCTCGCGCACCCTGCTCTTCGACATTCACGCCAAGCGTTGGGACCCGGAGCTGCTCGCGCTGCTGGGCGTCCCGGAGTCGGTCTTGCCCCAGGTCCTGCCCTCGGCCGGGGTGTTCGGTCACGCGACCGCCCTCGGGCGCGAGATCCCGATCTCCGGGATCGCGGGCGACCAACAGGCGGCGCTCTTCGGGCAGGGCTGCGTCGAGCCGGGGAGCGCGAAGAACACCTACGGCACCGGCTGCTTCGCGCTGCTCAACGCGGGGCCGGAGCGGGTCGAGAGCAAGCACAAGCTCCTGACCACGATCGGCTGCGACCGCGCGGGGGCGCCGGTCTACTGCCTCGAGGGCTCGGTGTTCATAGGCGGCGCGGTGATCCAGTGGCTGCGCGACGGGCTGCAGCTCCTCTCCGACGCCGCCGAGAGCGCGACCCTCGCCGCCCCCGACAACGGCGGGGTCTACCTGGTCCCGGCCTTCGTCGGCCTGGGGGCCCCCTACTGGGACCAGGACGCCCGGGGCCTGATCACCGGGATCACCCGCGGCACCACCCGCGGGCACCTGATCCGCGCCGCCCTCGAGAGCATCGCCTACCAGTCGCGCGACCTGATCGACGCCCTGGTCGCGGACCTCGGCCGTCCCCTGACCGAGCTCCGCGTGGACGGCGGCGCCTCGACCAACGACCTCCTGATGCAGTTCCAGGCCGACATGCTGGGGATCCCGGTGGCCCGCCCCAAGAACGTCGAGACCACGGCCCAGGGCGCCGCCTTCCTCGCCGGCCTGGGCTGCGGCCTGTGGAAGGACTTCTCCGAGGTCGAGCAGGTGCTCGCGATCGACCGCACCTACACCCCGGCCCTCCCCGCCGACGCCCGCGAGTC
>JAGQRJ010000545.1 GCA_020425635.1 Planctomycetota bacterium
AGGCCGGCGCCCTCGGCGAGCAGCTCGGCGAGAAGACCGGGGCCCTGGGGGAGAAGGCCGGGGAGCTCGGGGCTGGCGCAGGCGAGAAGGCCGGCGAGGCCAGCGAGCAGGCCGACGAGAAGGTCGATGAGGCCAGCGAGCAGGTCGACGAGAAGGTCGACGAGGCGAGCAAGAAGGTCGACGAAGAGACCAAGAAGCTCGGCAACAAGCTCGGCGGCCTGTTCGGAAAGTAGCCGCACCGGAGCGCGTTGAACGGCGCGCCCCGCCCTCGCAAGCCCCCGCGCACGGGCAGCAGGATCGAGTAGGCTCCCGGCCTCAACACCCGGGAGGCACTCCGTGGACGAACTCGATCTCATGACCCGCAACCTGATCGTGCTGGGCGCAGAGGCGCTGGCGGCGATCGTGCTCTTGGCCCTGCTCGGCGGGCTGCTCAAGCGCGTCTTGGGTTGGGTCGGCTCGAGCGCGGCGCTCAAAGGCCGCTTCGAGCAGGGCACCCAGGCCGTGTGGCGCCGCGTCAGGCTCGGGCTCGTGCTCCTGGGCTTCCTCGCGGTGGCCGGGATCGGCGCGGGGAACGGATACCTGATCTGGCGTGGCGAGGACGTCCTGCGCTTCAGCCTCGAGAAGCTGCGCGCGGTCCCCCGCGAGTTCTGGATCGGCCTCGGGATCGCTGCGGGCAAGATCGCCGGCGTCGTGGTCGTGACCGTCGTGACGCTGCGGATCGTGCGCCGGGTCCTCGCGTCCCTCGGTCGCCGCGCCAAGGCCTACGAGGGGATCAAGGCCAACGACGAGAGCATCGAGCTCTTCTTCGGCGGGCTCGCGCGCACCTGCGCTCGCGGCGCCTGGATCGGCGTCCTGGCGATCTCCCTCTGGCTGGTCGAGCTCCCGGTGGCCGCTGCGTTGGTGTCCACGGCGCTCCGTGTCTACCTGATCGCCTCCGCGGGCCTGCTCTGTTGGCGCGCGGTGGGCGCCTTGATCGACAGCCTCGAAGCACTCAGCGCGAAGTATTCCGAGAAGCGCGGTCTCCTCGCCCACTACGAGAAGCTCAAGCCCCTCGTGCCCCTACTCCGTCGCGCGCTCGAATACGTGCTGTTCGTGAGCGTCGCGAGCTTCGCCGCGCTGCAGGTCGAGATGACCGCCAGCCTGGCCGAGTGGTGGCCAAAGCTGGTCAAGGTGATCGGGCTCGTGTTCCTCAGCAGGATCGGGGTCGCCGTGGCGAACCTCGTGATCGAGGAGTTCATGCTCAACCGCGCCAAACTCACCGCGGAGCAGCGCCAGCGTCGGCTGACGATCGTACCCCTGGTGCGCAGCGCGCTGAAGTATGGGGTCTACTTCTGGGTCGGGGTCATGATCCTCGAGGAGTTCGGCGCCGACCCGACCCCGATCCTCGCGGGCGCTGGGATCCTGGCCATGGCGGTGGGCTTCGGCGCGCAAAACCTGATCAACGACGTCGTGTCTGGCTTCTTCATTCTGTTCGAGAACTACTACCTGGTCGGCGACTTCGTGCACGTCGGCGACGCTGAGGGAACGGTCGAGGCGATCGATCTGCGCACGACCCGGATCCGCGACGGCGCCGGTCGCCAGCACATCATTCGCAACGGGAACGTGGGCGACATCATCAACTACTCCAAGACCTACATCTTCGCGGTGGTCGAGGTCGGGATCGCCTACGAGGCCGACCTGAACAAGGCCCAGGCCGCGTTGACCCGGGTCGGGCAGGAGCTCTGCGAAGCCAACGCCGACGTGCTCCAGCCGACCGACGTCCTCGGCGTGGTCGCCTTCGGAGAGTCCGAGCTGACGCTGCGCACGACCACCCGCGTGCGGCCCGGCAAGCACCTGTCCGTGGAGCGCGAGCTCCGCCGGCGGATCAAGGAGGCCTTCGACGCGGACGGGGTCGAGATCCCCTACGCCAAGCGGGTGCTGATCCTCAAACAGCCGGTCGCGCTGCAGCCCGTCGGCGCGTGACCTACTGGATCCGGACCCCGCGGGGGCGCGTGCTCGCGGGGTCGGGGGTCTGGCCGGCCTTGACCGCCGCGATCGCGCGCTCGAGGTAGCGCTCGGCGTTGTCGCGGTTGCCGCCGGGGTCGTCGTCGATCGCCCCGCGGTAGCGGAGCACGC
>JAGQRJ010000546.1 GCA_020425635.1 Planctomycetota bacterium
AAGACAGTGAGACCCGGCCTGCGGCCGGGTACACCCTGTCGCTTGCGCCTCGCTCGCGGCGGCAGAGCCGCCGACTCGCTCCGGCGCAGCCCGCCTGCTTCGCAGGCGGCTACCCCGCAAACTCACCCCTTCGTGGTGAGATTTGCGGGCTAGCCCGCCCGCAGGCCACACCGGCCCTCGACCCTGCGACGCAGCGGAGGCAACGCCTCCGCTGCGTTCACGTACGGCGCCGGGTTCGGCCGGCGTCAGCCTGCGGCGCCGGAGACCCGCGCCAGGATCGCGTCGTGGTCGAAGGCGAGGGGGCCCACGACCTGGTCCACGGCGAACCACGCGCCGCTGGCCGTGTTCGACGCGCCGACGCCCTCGGGGAGGGTCGCCTGGAGGGCCACGCTGATCACGCGGGTTCGCGGGTCACGGTGCGGGGCGTCGAACACGCCGAGCTGCGTGAAGGTCGCGGGCAGGTCGACGCCGACCTCCTGCTGGAGCAGGCGCTGGCCCGCCTGCTCGAGGGTCTCGTCGAGGCGCACGAAGCTCCCCGGGAGCGCCCACGCGCCCTCGCAGGGAGGCGCGGTGCGCCGCTGGAGCCACACCTCCAGGCCCTCCGCGCCGGGGCGCGTGAGCGCGACGTCGACCGCGACGCTCGGGCGGCGGTAGTCGCTCGCCGAGTAGCCGCGGAGGAAGTCGGCGTCGCTGCCCTCCCCCGGCAGGGCGCGCCCTTCGAGGAAGGCGAGCACGCCCTCCGCGAGGGCGTTGGCCGAGGGCAGGCGCTGCGCGGGGTCGCCTTCGAGGGCGCGCAGGGCGAGCCGCTCGAGGGCGGGGGGCACGTCGGGGCGCAGCTCGCCAGGGCGCTGCGGGGCGGAGCCCTTGACGACCGAGCGCAGGACCTCGCTGTGCGAGCCACGCCGGGGGGCTTGCCCGGTGAGCACGAAGTAGAGCAGGCCGCCCAGCGAGTAGACGTCGGCGGTGAACTCGAGCTCCTCGCCGAGGCCTTGCTCGGGCGCCATGAACGCCGGGGTCCCGAGCACGGTCCCGATCTGCGTGCCCTCGTCCTGGAGCGACTGCACCACCGGCAGCGGAGGCTCGGCGGCGCCGAGGGCCTTGGCCAGCCCCCAGTCGAGCACGTAGACCTCGCCGTAGTCGCCGATCATGACGTTGCTCGGCTTGAGGTCGCGGTGCAGGACCCCCATTTGGTGCGCGTAGGCGACCGCGCGACACACCTGGACGACCGCCTGGAGCACGCGGAAGCTGCTCCAGGTCTCCGGGTCGTCGGGGGCGAGGCGCTCGACGACCTCGCGCAGGGTGTGTCCGCGCACGAGGCGCATGCTGTAGTAGAGCGAGCCGTGGACGCTGCGCCCGAGCTCGTAGACCGGCACGATCCCCGGGTGCTGGAGGCGCGCGGTGAGGTGCGCCTCGCGCAAGAAGCGCCCGACGACGCCTTGCTCCTGGCCGTACTCCACGCGGATCAGCTTGAGGGCCACGTCTCGTCCGAGGTCGGGGTCGAAGGCGCGGAACACCTGGCCCATGCCGCCCCGGCCGAGCTCTTCGCGCAGGACGTAGCGCCCGACGGCGTCGCCCGGGAGCCACGTCGCGCCGTCGGGGGGCGGGAGACCCCCGATTCGGGTGTCGACCTCGCTCTCGGGGACGATCGTCGGCAGCTCGTCGGGGGGCAGGTCGCTCACGGGTCGGATCCTAGCAGGTGCGGGGGGCAGCCCCCCGCGCCGGCGGTCAGCGGCCGGGGCGCTCGGGCGGGGTCGGGAGCCCCGTCTCAGGGTCCGTCGGCGCGTCCCCGGCCGGCGGCTCCGGCTTGCGCGGGAACCAGAAGCGCTTGGCGATCTTCAGCGGGCCGCTGGCGGTGATCGTGAGCTCGACCCCGTCTTCGCGCTCGACGCTCTTGATGTGCGCTTGCCCCTGGAGCTCGACCTTCGCCAGCTTGCGCTCGGCGAGGGAATACCACAGGGTCCCGGTGAGGTGGCAGGTCATGCTCGGGGAGTCGGGCTGGGGGCCCATGCGCCCCTCGGTCTCGAGGTCGACCTGGATCAACGCGTAGGCCTCGGGCGCGGCGTCGGGGGTGAGCTCGGGGTCGAGGACCTCGTCCTTCACCTCCACGAAGCGGCAGTCGATCTTGCCCTCCGGGCTCTCGCCGAAGCCGTTGCCGATCGCGCGCCTCAGGCGCGCCCCGCTCCAACTCCACGTGTCGCCCACCGCCACCGGGCTGTCCGGGAGCGCGGCCTCGTAGCGCTCGGTGTAGACCTCGTGCTCGGTGTCCTTGGCGGTGAGCGCGGGCTTGCCCTCCACGCCCACGGTCCGCTTGCCCTCGGCGTCCAGGCCGACGGTCAGCGTGCGCCCGTGCAGCGGGCTCTCCAAGCGCTCGTATTTCTGGGACCCGGGCAGGCGTTGGCGCTCGATCGCCTCGAGGTAGGTGCGGGTGACCGCGGCGACCTTGCCTCCGGCGACCGAGGTCACCTTGTCGCGGAAGCGGCGCACGATCTCCTGGGCCTGGAGCGAGCGGTGATCGATGTTCTTGGCCGGGACCTGCATGCGCACGGTGAGTTCGAGGTTCAGGCTGGCCTCGCCTTCGAGCTCGGCGTCGAGGGCGTAGCGCGGCTTGAGGTCGTAGGTCGTGGGGTCCTGCGCGGGCTGGTCTTCGGCCCAGGCGCAGGCCGCGACCAGGGTCAGGCTCAGCGCGAGCCGGGCGCTCATACGGCCGCCGCCGCGTTGGCGAGCGCGTGGACCTCGTCTTCGGTGAGGATCCGCGAGGCCTGCTTGGCCGCGTCGAAGATCCGGTCGACGCGCTCGGCGGTCGCCTCGATCCCGCGCTTCTCCAGCCAGAACACCACGTTGCTGCGCCCGCTCATAGGGCCGATCGTGATCACCTGCTCGAGGCCGAACACGTCGGCGGGGACGCCCGAGTAGACCCGGTTCGCGAGCCAGTCGTCG
This sequence comes from Planctomycetota bacterium, assembly GCA_020425635.1. Lineage (GTDB taxonomy): Bacteria > Planctomycetota > J058 > J058 > J058 > JAGQRJ01. The sequence goes on from JAGQRJ010000546.1 coordinate 2,938, forward strand.
CCGCGCTTGAGCGCCTTGATCACCGCCGCGGCGTGGACCCCGGTCGCGGTCTCGAAGGCGTCCGAGCCGACCACCGGGTAGTTCTTGGGCAGCGGGACCTGGCAGTATTCGCTGACCTTCTTCACGTACTCCGGGAGCGCGGTGAGGTCGAGGCTCTCGTCGAGGTAGCCCATGAGCCGCAGGTTCACGATCAGCTGGTCCATGGCCGTGTTGCCGCAGCGCTCGCCGACGCCCAGCGCGCAGCCGTGCACCTGGTCGGCGCCGGCCTCGACCGCGGCGATCGCGTTGATCAGCCCGAGGCCGCGGTCGTTGTGCCCGTGCCAGTCGAGCTTGGCGTGCGACCCCGACTCGGTCACCAGGTTGCGCATGAAGTTCATGAGCGTGTAGACCCCGCGCGGCTCGACGTGCCCCACGGTGTCGCACACGCACAGCCGGCTGGCCCCGTGCTCGATCGCGGCGGTGTAGAGCGCGCGGATCGTTTCGGGGCGGGCGCGGGTCGTGTCTTCGGTGACGTACATCACCTCGAGGCCTTCCTTGACCGCGAAGTCGATCGCCTCGGTGGTGTGGCGCAGCATGCGCTCCATGTCCCAGTTCTCGGTGACCCGGCGGATCTCCGAGCTGCCGAGGAACACCGAGACCATGATCGGGACGCCGGTCTTCTGCACGATCTCGACCACGGGCTGCACGTCGGCGATCACGGTGCGCGCGGCGCAGTTGGCCGTGATCGAGAGCTTGCCGTCGCGGATCTCCTCGGCCAGGCGGGTCACGTCGGCCACCGCGCGCGGACCCGCGCCGGGGAGCCCAATGTCGGCGGTGTGGATCCCCAGGCGATCCATGAGGTGCAAGATCTCGATCTTGTCCTCGATCTTGGGGTCGTGCACCGAGGGCGACTGCAGGCCGTCGCGCAGGGTCTCGTCGTCGAGGGTGATCGGCGTCGCGCGGGTCGGGCGCGTCTCGACCTCGTTCCAGTCGTAGATCAGCTCGGAGCGCTCGTCGCTCATGGGACCTCCAGGCGGCTAAGGTAACAAACGGGGCAAAACCCGCGAAGCCAAGAGTTTGTAAGGGCGTGGGCCGGACCGGGTCAGGGGCCGGAGACCTCGACGAGCGTCTCTCCGTCGAGCAGATTCACGAGGCGGAGCTCCAGCCGCTGCGGTCCGGTCGGGGTCGCCACGAGCTTCGCCCGGACCTCGAAGGTCACGGCCTCCAAGAGGTCCGCCTGCTCCTCGAAGGACAGGTCCCCAGCCGGGGTCGAGGCCGCTGCCTCCGCGACGTCCGGCTGGCCGATCGCCGAAATGCTCAGGGCCCCCGAATGAACGATCGCGTTCAGGAGCGACCCTCGGACCTGCGCCACCGGTCGGCACCCTGGGGTGCGTTCGATCGGGCGGAGGTAGGCCAGCGGGTCGTCGTTGGCGGGAACCCATTGGGGCCGGGTGGCCACGAGTTCACCGACGAAGCGTTGGATGACCTGCTTTGCCGCCAGGTAATCGGCCTCGTGGACCGCAGCGGCCTGCTCCTCCGGCGTCTGTTCGGGGGCACTCGAGCAGCCCACGAAGCAGAGCGTCAGGAGCGCGAGGGGGCGCGAGAGTTCGAGGAAGAGTCGCATGTGCGGGTCCTTTCTGCAGACCTCGATCATTCGAGGGGGTCGTCCTTGAACACGTCGAGCCACATGTCGACCTCCCAGCGCTCGAGGTCGCGGTCGCGCTCGTCGGCCTCGCCGGCGTCGGCCACGGCCTGGCAGGCTTCGGCGAAGAAGCGCCCGGGGTCGAGGTCGTCGTAGCCGCGGGCGCGCGCGGGGCGGGTGATCTCCTCGTCCTTGCTCACGAGGACGTAGGGTCCGCCTGGGCGCGAGAGCAGCTCGCGCAGGTAGGGGTCGGCGTCGCTGCCCACGTAGCGCACGCTCAGCCCCGGGGCGGTGAGCCGCGCGCCGTGCGCGGCGAGGCCGTCGAAGACCAGCACGACCTCGCGCCCGCCGAGGGCCGTCCAGCGGGCCAGGACGTCGGTCAGGGCGGCGCAGGCGGGGCCGGGCCCCTCGCGCTGGAGCAACGCCTTGAGCCGCGGGACGCGGTGCAGCAGGTTGAAGCCGTCGACGAGGAACGCCATGGGGGTACAGACCTCGGGCCCGCCGATCGATCGGCGGGCCCGCAGAGCGCGTGGGGCGCTACTCGATCCGGTCCTTCTGGACCAGGGTGTTGGTGGCCACGATCAAGCGGCGCTTGACGCTGTCCCACATTTGAAGCGAGAGCGAGTAGGTGTACTGCTCGATCCCCTCTTCGTCGCCCTCACCCTCGAGCTTCTCGACCTCGATCGAGCCGCGGAGGACGAAGGTCGCCTGGTCCATGGCGGTGGTGTTCGCCTGGCCACGGTCGAACTCGTCCTGGGCCTGGCTCTCGGTCAGGTCCTGGGCGGCGTCCTTGTCGTAGACGACGCTGAGCACGTCTTGCTCGACCAGGGCGTTCATGAGGTTGCTGCGCAGCTGGCTGGTGTTGACCCCGCGGTTGACCCCGCGCGGGATCTTCTTCGTGATCTCCCCGAGCCGCACCAGGGCGCGTCCGTCGTCGGGCGAGAGGGCGACGTGCGCCGGCCAGCCCTTGGCGTACTTGCGCGAGAGCTTGGTGCAGATGTCCTCGACCGCGTAGTTGAGGTCCTTGAGCTGCAAGGTGTCGGCGCGGGTCACGCCTTGTTGGTTCGGGTCACTGCGCCGGTTTTGGGGACCGCCGCAGGCGCTGAGCATGGCTGCTCCAGCCAAGAGAATCGTGCACTTTTGCAACCGCGTCATGTCGCTCGCTGCCTTCCTTTGAGTGAGTCTTCGTTGATTCGTGAGGTGTGGCCTATTCGGCCGCGTTCATGGCATAGCGCAGGTAGAGCTCGCCCGAGGTGGCCCCGGGGGTCGTCGCCCGGCCCTGGACCTGCACGGTCTCGAGCGGGTTGATCCACACCGACTTCCAGGCCTCGCGCCCGCCGCCGGCTTCGTTCTCGATCGTGTCGCTGTCGGACCACTTCCAGCGGTACTCGTACATCACGCGGCCGTCGACGTTGTTTCGCACCGAGACCGCGCCGACGAGGATGTCGCCCTCGTAGAGCGCCTGGGACTCGTCGGGGAGCAGCTGGGCCTCGTTCTGGAGGCCGCCGTTGACGACCCTCAGCGTGGCCGCCCGCTCGGGCTGAACCACGACGGAGTTCGCAGCGTAGGACTTGCAGCCGCTGAGGGCGGCCACGAGGAGCACGGAGCACAGCAGACTTGAGACGAGCTTGGTCATTACACCCTCCTGGGTGTGGGTGGACGAACGAGGCCGACCTCGAATTCGCCGAGATTGGATTCGACCGTCCTGAGGCCGGAGTTTACGCCGCGCCGCGGCAAATCACTACTCTTCCTGGTCTTCTTGGGTCAAATCGACGTTGACGCTGTCGGGGGACTGGCTGCTGCTCTCGACGCCGTCGTAGGGGACGGCCGGGAGGTGCCAGTAGAGCTTCCGCTCCAGGGAGCGCGCGTTGATCATGCGGTGCTTGCCTGCCTCGACGACCACGGTGCCCAGGTCGTAGGAGCCGCCGCCCACGAGGTCGATCCGGCAGGGGTAGGTCCCCTCCGGGAGGTAGATCCGGCTGACCTGGTACGTCTGGGGCAGGGTCCGCCAGCAGCGCAGGTCGGCCTGCTCGGAGACCACGTTCCAGATCGAAGTCGCGACCGAGAAGCCGAGGGCGGCCAGCTGGCCGACCCCCTCGTTCTTGGTGCCCTTGGTGGACTGCTCGATCGCGACCGTCCCGCCGGTCTGGATCCCGATCTTGATCACCAGGCGAATGATCTGCTTGGCGATCATGATCGGCAAGCGGTCCTGGTGGTAGCGGAACGCGATCTTGTCCACGTCCGAGAGCACCACCGTGCGCTCCTTGAAGTCGCCCAGGTGCAGCACCGCGGCCGAGACCGGGTTGGGGGTCGTCTTGTAGATCGGCATCGCGAACTTCGCCGCGCCCTTGTAGGTGGGGAAGATCAGCCCGAACTCCTCGAGGTGCGGCCCCATCCCGCACTCGAAGAACAGGGTCACCGACCCGTAGTTCTTCGGCAGCGGCTCCAGGTTCCACTCCTTGCGCTTCTCGTCGGCGTCGCGGTGCGCTCCCGCGCGGTCGGCCAGGCGCACCCAGTCGCGGCGAATGAAGGGCACGTGGCTGAAGCGCTCGAGCACGTAGCCCAGGTCGTACCAGGCCTCGTTGGCGTCGTCGGAGCCGACCGAGCCGACCGCTTCGACGAGCCACGCGTTGAGGTAGCGCACGTAGTTGATCTCGTAGACGTCCTCGGCGGTGCCGAGGTCGCCGTAGTTGTAGGCCGAGGTCATCTTCGCGGTCACGTCGCCGCTGTCGAGCTGAGGCTCCTCCGACTGCTTCTTCTTCGACTCCTCCTCGTAGGCCGCCAGCTCCTTCTTGTAGATCTTGCGGGCCTTGTCCTGGAGCTCCCAGCAGCGGAGCACGTGCCCCCACACGTCCCCGAGGTTGCCGCGGAGGTAGTCGTTGCGGGCGTTGTAGGCCTGCATCAGGACTTGCTCGAACACCGCGCCCGCGTAGGGCATGGTCTTCTCGTTGACCGTGACCGAGCCCACCATTTGCAGGGCGTCCATGGCCAGCGCCTGGTTCTGGTACTCGACGACCTTGGCGTAGGCCTCGTCGAAGAGCGGCAGGCTGCGCTCGTACATCTGGCCGACGTGGGCCGCGGTCCCCGCCTCCAGGTGGTAGAGCAGCGAGTCGTTGGTCGCGTCGAGGTCCTCGGAGTATTCCTTGTAGGCGGCGTTGAAGTCGCCGCGCACGAAGGCCTCGCGCGCGTCCTCGGTGGTGCTGTTGTAGTCGGTGAAGACGGTGCACCCGCTGCTGGCAAGCACCAGCGCGCACGTCCCGGCCCAAGCGATCGTTGCTTTCATGACGCCCTCGTGGGCAGCGAATCTACCACTTCGGCCCGCGCTCGGGCCCGGGGTCAGGCGCGGCCTTCTTGACCGGCTTGCAGACCGCGCCTTCGGGGAAGGGCGCCTCACCCGAGATCACGGTCCCGTGGGTCAAGCGCTCCTCGACCTCGGTCACGCGGATCTGTCCGATCTGCTGCTGGCGGTAGCCGAGCATTTCGCCGGTGTCGGGGTCGAGGATCTCCTTGCCCTCGACCAGCACGTCGAGGGTCATGCCGACCTCGAGGCCGCCGCCGGTGCCCCGGTTGAGGCTGACCTGCACGCCGTCGCTGTCGACGATCCGGATCGGGTAGACCGAGTCGATCGTGTAGACGACCAGCTCGTCGCAGAGCATGCGCTGCAGGCGGTCGCCGAAGTCGGCCTCCACCGCGGGCGGGGCGTCGTTGGCGTCGTGCAGCGAGCGCTGGACGTCCTTGACCTCGCCCTTGTGCGCGGCGACGACCTTGGAGGTCCGCGAGTCGACGATCCGCATGTCGACGATGATGTGCGACTTGAGCGCGCGGCTCCAGTGGGTCGAGTTGGGCACCCGGGACCACTCGGCGCGCACGCTGAACAGCGAGATCGAGCCCATGAGCAGGTAGTCGGCGCCGATCACCTTGCCGGCCTCGACGGCCCGCGCCGGGTCGGCGAGCTCCTGCTCGGTGAGCTTCATTTCGTCGAGCGCGTCGTCGATCCGGCTGCGCTCGACCACGTCGAACTTGCGCGTGGCGACCAGGGCCGTGATCAGCTTGTTGGTCAGCTCGGTGGTCTCGAACTCCTTGCGCACGACCTCGGTCCAGCCGTCCTTGGTCTGGAGCGCGCGGGCGTGGTAGGTGAACGGCATCACGGCGAGGCTCGCCTTGGACGGCGCGGGCGCCGGCGGCGGCGCGACCTCGACGTCTTGAGCGAAGGCGGGGAGCAGGGCGGCGCTGAGCAGCCCCGCGAACAGGCGATTGACGGCCACTCGGACCTCCTACTTGAGGTTGCGGATCTCTTTGGTTTGGTTGCCGAACTCGTCGGTGGCGACGATCACCACCTGCCCCGGGTTGGCCGGGTCCGGCGCGACGCGGGCCGAGTAGCGGCCGGTGGTCTTGTCGTAGTCGACGCGCTTGCCGTTGATCGTGAGCGTGCACGAGAGGTCGTCGACCTTGCCCTCGACCAGGATCTGCGCGTCGGCCTCGACCCCGGGCGGCGTCTCGTCGAAATCGAAGGTCACCTGGGCCTGACCCTGGTTGCCCTCGTGGTCCCAGGCGACGACGCGCACGAGGTTGCCCCCGCTCGCCGCGCGGACCTTGCCCTGCCAGCGGTTGGCCCCGGCCGCGGTCGCGTCCTGGCCCGCGATCGTGACCCGGGAGACGCCCTCGTTGTCGGTGACCTCGACCACCACGTTGACCGGGTTGACGCTCAGGGTCTGCCCGCCCTTGGGGGCGAGGATCCGGATCTGCGGGGGCTGGGTGTCGCGGGGCGGGGGGGGCGGCGGCGGCGGCGCGGCGATCTCACCGGTCGCCGGGCGGCAGAGGTTCCCGCGCGCGGGGCTGCCCGCGACGATCGAGCACTTGGAGAACTTGGCCAGGATCTGATCGACGCGGATCCGCCCGATCTTGGTCTCCTCGCTCCCGAGCACCTCGCCGGTGTCGGGGTCGACGAGCTCTTCGCCCTCGGAGAACACGTCGAACTCCTCGCCCACCGAGATCCCGCCGCCTTCGCCGCGGTTGATCGAGACCACGCCCTGCGCGTTGACGCCGATGATCTTCACCGGGTAGATCGCGTTGATCACCTTGATCACCAGGGCCGCGACGACGTCGCGTTGGATCTGGTCGATCGCGACCTTCGAGGGCTCCTGCACGAGGGGCGGCTTGGCCGTGGTCTTGGTGCGGCCCTTGTAGGCCGCGACGCCGGTCTCGGCGGCGGTGACCTTGGTCGTGTTCGTGTTCACGATCCGCATGTCGATGTGCAGGCGCAGCTCCTCGTCGAGGGCCCACTCGTTGCCGAACGGGGCCTGGATCCGCTTGCCGGTGTATTCGAAGATCGTGATCTCGCCCATGACGAAGTAGTCCGCGCCGAGGGCCTTGCCCATGGCCGCCGCCCGGGTGGGGTCCATGAGCCCGGTCTCGCCGAGCTTCATCTCCTTGAGCAGCGTGTCGAGCTTGCTGCGCTCGACCACGTCGAACTTCCGCGTGCGCACCAGCGAGCCCACGAACTTCTGCGTCAGCGTGTCGGTCTCGACGTGCACGTTGGGATTGGCCCGCACTCCCTGGTGCAGATCGAACGGCGCCACGGCGATCGTGGCCTTCTTGCTCTGGCCCAGCGCGAGCGGAGCGCTCGCGAGGCAGAGCAACACTGCGGCATTCAGGTAGCGCACGACGTCCCCCTAGACGTTTCGGTGAACTGAAATGGAGTGGGCGCTCTCTAGCGGGCGCCCAACAAGCGGCTCAAGGTCGCAAATCCAGAGGTGCCCTGGCAATCCCTCGCCAGATCCTGGCGCGCGGAGCGCAGGAGCAGCGGAGAGGGCAGCTCGCTGTAGAAGGCGACCTCGACCGAGGCCCAGAGCTCAGGGCGCACGTCCAGCCAGCGCGCCAGGGCGCAGGCGCGGTCGCCGTCGCCGGCCTCGAGCGCGGCCAGGAGCGCGCGGGCGAGGTCCCGCGGCTTGGGGACCTCGAGGGTCGTGGACCGGCGGCCGGTGTCGAAGGTCCGCGGGCGCGAGGTCCGCCCGGTGGAGACCCAGCCGCGGCTCCCCGAGCGCCCGGTGTTGGTGAGCTCGCTGCGCGGGCGCGTGGTGCGCCCGGTGTCGACGCGGATCGTGTTGGGGATCGGGGTCGACACGGGGATCCGCCCGGAGTTCGTGGGGGTCCTGCAGGCGGGCCCGCCGCTCGGGGTGGCGTAGTGGGTCGTGGTGTTGCCCACGGTGACCCGCCGCTCGAAGCGCGTGTTCGAGCGGGTCGGATCCCAGCTCGGGTCGGTCATGTCGACCCGCACCGTAGAGGGCTCGGGGCACACCGGCTGGGCCTCGTGGATCACGACGTGCTGCGGGCGGACGACCTGCGGCTGGGGGACGACGATCCTCGGCGACTCGATCACCACCGTCCGCGTGCGGGGCGGGCGGATCACCACCGTGGGGCGCGGCACCACGTAGCGGCGCGGCTGCACGTAGCGGCGCGGCTGCACGTAGCGGCGCGGCTGCACGTAGCGCTGGGGTGAGTAGTAGACGCGGGGGCGCGTCGAGGTGCGCACGTCCACTCCAGGGGTGGAGAAGCGCAGGCTCGTCCCGCGCGGTCCCGTGCGGACGCCGAAGCTCGGGGTGGAGAAGCGCACGCTCGTCCCGCGGGATCCGAAGCGGACGCCGACCCGGGGGGTCGAGACCCGCGCGTTCCACGAGATCCGGGGGGGCTTGGGGATGTAGCGCACCTGAGCGTCCGCAGCGGTCGCCAACAGCACGACCGTTCCCGCGACCGCCAACACCGAACGCACCACGTAGGCCTCCTTCCGACAGCATGACCCACTCCAGGCCTGCGTCGCAACCCACCGACGCCCGCCCCCGGCCCCCTATTCATCGCCCCCGAGGAATTGGAGCCGGGCCAAGTCATTTGTGCTGAGAAGCTTACGGCGAAATCCCGCGTCCGGGAGGCGAAATCTCGGCTTTCTGGATGCACCTCGCTAAGGCATACTCGAGGGCTGGAGGCCCCATGCGCGCCCTAGTCATTGCCCTGCTCGCGATCTCGACCGCTTGGGGCCAAAGCCAGCTCTCCGAGGTCGTCGTCGACGTCGAAGAGCAGGGGCAGAAGCTGATCGACGTCCTGCGTAAGCTCCAGCAGGAGCACGGCCTCAACTACGCCGTCTCCCACGCGACCCTCGAGGAAGCCGGCCTGGTCAGCGTCTCGCTCAAGCAGGTGCCCCTCGACGTGGCCCTGGAGTCGATCCTCTCGGCCTGCGACCTGAACCTCGAGATCCGCGGGACCGTGCTCGTGATCCTGCCGCGCGGCGTCAAGCCCGCCGAGCGTCTGCCTTCGGTGCCCACCGGCCTCCCGAAGGAGGCCCCCCCGACGCGCAGCTACCCCGACGCCCCGCCGACCAGCCCCGACGATCCCCCGCTCTCCGAGGCGATCGGGGTCACCCAGGAGATCGACCTCGAGGACAAGCGCCTGCGCATTCGGGTCGACGGGGTCGCGCGCGACTTCTTCCTCCCCGCGGGCAACGCCCTGCTCACCGAGCGCTTGAAGGGCTCGATCATGCGCCTCAAGCCCGGAGAGCCGATCCACGTGCTCTACGAACCCGACGGCACCCGCCCGGTGATCAGGGCCCTGATCGGGGGCGCCTACGCCGGCGAGGAGACGCGCCGCCAAGCTCAGCAGCGGCCGACTCGTCCGGTCAAGCCGCGCAAGGACGAGAACGTGGTGGGCTCGCCCAGCGCCGAGACCCGCGCGGCCACGCCGCGCTCCACCGGCCGCAACCGCACCACCGCCCCCGAGGGCGGCGCGGAGACGATCGAGGCCCCGATCGTGGGCACCTTCGTCGGCGTCGGCGGGGGGGTGGTCAAGATCAAGCGCGCCGACGGCGAGGTGTTCTCCTGCCTCATGCCCGCCGACGACGCCGACGCCCGGGAGAAGTGCGAGGCCGCGTTCAGGGACCTCGAGCCCGGTGTGCGGGTGATCCTGGTGTGCCATGAGCTCGAGGGGCGCCGCGTGATCCGGGACTACATCGTCGGCGCGAAGTAGCCCAGGCGGGCGGGCGAGCTACCGAGGGTAGCGCCGACTCGCCTGCTCGAGGAACTGCCGCTCTTCGTCGCTGAGCGCGTGCAGGCCCTCACGCTTGATCTTGCGCAGCAGCTCGTCCACGCGCGAGGCGGTGGCGTTGTCGATCGCCGGCGACGAGCTCGGCGCTGGCGCGGCGGGCCTCGAGGCAGGCGGCGTCGCGGGCGGGGCTGCGCGGCCGCCGTCGAGCACGACCAGCTTGGGGCGACGGCGCCGGCGGCTGGGGCGCAGGTCGAAGCGGGTGACCACGAGGCCGACCGCCGCGCCGCCGAGGTGCGCCGCGTGCGCGATCTGGTCGCTGCCGAACTGGCCGGTCGCACCCATGAGGTCCAGCGCGGTGTAGCCGATCGCGAGCCCCCACAAGGGGAGCGGGAGGAGCCCCCACAGGTAGAGGCGCAGGTTGGGCGCGATCAGGGCCCCCGAGATCAAGAAGCCGTAGACCGCGCCCGAGGCCCCGATCGCCGGGGTGAACCAGGTGCCGCGCGCGGCGCCGAGCCCGCAGAAGGCCAGGGACCCGCCGACGCCCGCCGCGAGGTAGAGCGTCCACAGGTCGCCGTTGCTCCAGCCCCGCGCGTGGAGGATCTGCCCCATGTAGTAGAGGAGCAGCATGTTCAGCGCGATATGCATCAGGTCGAGGTGCGTGAACGCCGAGGTCACCAGGGTCCACACCCGGAAGTCCTCGAAGACCCCGGAGGGGCTGACGAAGAAGTTCGCGCGCGCGAAGCTGCTCTCTCCCCCGAGGAAGAGCATGAGCACCCACACCGCCACGTTGATCGCGATCAGGTGCACGTAGGCGGGGCTCTGCTTCAGCCAGGCGCCGGCGCCCGGCGGGGGTTCACGCATGAAGTCACGGTCTTGCAGGCCCATGCCGTATTGTCGGCCGACGCACCGGATCGGCAAGGGTCGCTCCGCGCATGGTTTCCGGCGCGCGTTCGGTTGGTATCCTGCAGGGCATGGACCTCCTCCGCCGCTCCTCGTGCGTCGCGTCGGCCGCGCTGCTCCTGCTCTGCGCGGCCCCAGCCAGGTCCCAGGACTCGGCCTCGACCCGCACGGGTCGCGCCGCCGTCGAGCGCTGCGTCGAGGCCATGGGCGGCCGCGCGCGCCTGCGCGAGGTGCGCTCCGCGGCGATCGAGATCCAGGCCAAGGCCTCGATCAAGGAGCGCCACACCCTGCTGCTCCCCAGCCGCGCGCTGCACTACGCGTCGCGGCGCGAAGGCGGCGCGGGCTTCGACGTGGTCGTCAAGGGAGACAAGGGCTTCCTCTGCGACCGCGACCCCGAGGGCAAGACCAGCTACGTCGAGGACCTGACCGAGGCGGACCTGCTCGAAGGCGCCTACGAGCGCGACGTCCTGTTCATGCCCCTGCTCCTCGAGCAGCTGCTCGCCGACCCGCGCACCCGCTACGACAGCCGCGGCCCCAACTCGGTCGGCGACGTCGTGGTGCGCGTGCTCGCGCACCCCGCCAACGGCGCGGTCGGTGAGCCCTTCGTGATTCGGCTGCGCTTCGACAAGACGAGCCACCTCCTGGTCCAGTCCATGGGGCTCGTCCCCTGCGGCGCCGACGAGGGCAAGAAGCGCTTCTTCTCCTACGGCGACTACCGCGCCGTCGGCGAGCTCAAGCTGCCCTCGAGCTACTCCGACGAGCGCGGCAAAGGGACCAAGCCCCGCGCCTACCGCGTGACCTGGAGCCTGAACCCGAAGCTCTCGCCCACCTTGTTCACTCGGCCCCGCGCCGGGAACTAGTGCAGGACGCCGGGCCCGGCGACGCCGCCCAGCTCGAACGACGCGTGTTCGCCTCCGCGCTCGCGCTGCTCCTGGTGTGCGCCTGGCCCTTCGTCGGCGATATCCCGGCGCGCTACCTCGCGCTGACCCGCGCGCTGGTCGAGGAGCGGGGCTGCGCGATCGATCGCTTCCACGAGGACACCCCCGACAAGGCGTTCAAGGACGGTCACTACTACCTCGCCGCTGCGCCGGGCCCTTCCTTCGCCGCGGCCCCCGCCTACGCGCTGGTCTACTTCTGCGGCGGCTCGGTGCTGGCAGGGCTGATCGCGGCCACGCTCTTCGCCGGCGTCTTGCCTGGAGCGCTCGCCTTTCGCGGCCTCTTTCGCCTGACCGGGGTCGCGGCCCGCGCGCCCCCTCCCACGCCCTGGCGGCTGGCCACGGTCCTGGCGCTCGCCGCGACCTTCGTGACCCCGCTGGCCACGGTGTTCTACGCCAGCGCGCTCAGCGTGGCCTGCGTGGTGTGGAGCCTCGTCCACGGCTGCGCCTACCGGCGCGCGGTCGAAGGGACCCCGGCGGCCGAGGGCCCGAGCGCGGAGGGATCGCCCCCCGAGGCCGGCGAGCCCCAGCCCGCGGCGCCCTCGTCCGCGTCCGCCCCGCGGGCGCACATGGCCTGGGCTGGCTGCTTGCTGGCCTCGCTCGTGGGCTGCGAGTATGC
>JAGQRJ010000547.1 GCA_020425635.1 Planctomycetota bacterium
CCCCCGCGCCGACCACGACCACGTCCGCGGACCGCGGGCGCAGGTCGGGGAGCACGGGGAAGCGCGGCGGCTTCACCGGGTCAGCTGGCCAGGTCGGCGTAGCGCGCGAGCACGCGCGCCGCCTCCTCGGGGCTCAAGGCGCGGTCGGCGCGCGCGGCCGCCGCGACCTGCTCGGGGCTGCGCTGACCGAGGAGCACGCAGCCGGTGGGGCAGTCGGCGAGGAGCGCGCCGAGGAGGGCGTTGAGCACGGGCTCCGCGTCGTCTGCGAACTCCGCGCGCAGGGCCTCGGCGTGGGCGCGCAGCTGCGCGAGGACGTCGGCGTCGGTGAACACGTCGACGTTGCGGCGGAAGTCGCCCTCGGGGAACTCGACCGGCGCGGAGTATTTCCCCAGGAGCGCGCCGTGGCGGATCGGGGAGAAGTAGCACACGCCGACGTCGTGGGCTTCGACCCAGGCTTTGAGCCCGCTCGAGGCGTAGGTGTCGTGGGTCACGTTGCGGTAGGGCTGGACCACGTCGGGGTTCACGCGCTCGATCACGCGCACGATCTTCTCGTCGCTCCAGTCGGAGAGCCCGATCCAGCGGATCTTGCCTTCGTCGCGGAACCGCAGCAGGAGTTCGACGGCCGGCTCGAGGTCCCGGTCGTCGGGGCCGAAGTCGCAGTGGTGCAGGTAGTAGAGGTCCACGGCCTCGGTCTGGAGCAGCTTCAGCGAGCGCTCCAGGCGCTCACGGATCAGCTGGGGGTGGTAGTAGCGCGGGTGCTCGCCGGCGAACCAGCCGACCTTGGTCGCGAGGAAGATTTCGTCGCGCGGCACCTCGCCCCACATGCTGCCGAGCAGCGCCTCGGAGCGGCCGTCGCCGTAGACGTCCGCCGTGTCCCAGTGGGTGATCCCGGCGGCGTGCGCCGCGCGCAGCGCGGCCCGCGCCCTGGCGTCGTCGTGGTCGCGCCAGCCGACCGACATGCCGCGGGCGGTGTTCAGCCCCCCGTAGGACCAGGTCCCCAGCGACACCGCGGGGACCTCCTGGTTCGTCCGCCCCAAGCGAATCCTGCGCACGCTCGCCTCCTCTTCCGGGCGAGCATACGCGCAGGCGGGTTCGATCCGCCAGGCGCGGACTACTTCGCCGCGAGGCGCAGGACCACCCCGCTGGGGTTGGTGGCGCCGAGCACGAGCCCCTCGGGGGTGGCGTAGAGGTCCAGGTTCACCAGCCCGTTCCGGCCCTTGGCCCCGAGGAAGGCGTAGCTCCAGCGGTAGACGATCAACTCCGGGTGCTCCGCCTCGGCCTCGAGGACTCGCCCCACGCGCTTCCCCGGGCCAAAGCGCGCCACGGCGTCTGCCAGGGTCGGGGGCTTTCCAGACTGCAGCGCGCCCATGAACCCGTCGAGGAAGCCGTCGACCACGTCGAGGGCGTTCACCTCGGGGCCCGGGAGCGCGTCGTCGATCACGCGGGCCTTGACCAGCGCGTCGTCTTCGAAGCTGAGCTCGCCCCTCAGCCTCAGGGGCTCGGTGATCACGTTGTCTGGGAAGCTGGGCTCGAAGCCTTCGAAGTTCCACTCGCCGCTGCCTTCGGGGCCGTAGGCCCCCACCCAGCGCATGCCATGCTTCTTGCAGCGATCGCCCAGGGCCTTGACCTCCTCGACGCTCTGCCCGAGGGCGAGGAGCTCGACGACCTCGGGCAGCGCCGGCCGCGGCGGGGGGGTGGTCCAGGTGTGGTTCAACGCGAGGTAGGCCCCGAAGAAGAGCACGACCACGACGAGGAGCGCGGCCTGCTTGGTGAAGGCGAAGCCGCCCCCGCCCTGGGAGTGCGCCTTCACCTTGGCGCGGTAGAGCTGGAACTCGGGCTGCGGCGCGGGGGTCTCGCCGGGCTCGGAGGCCGCGGGGTCTCGTGCAGGGTCGTTCATGGTCCCTCCCTTTGGGGGTATGCAAAGCAGCGGACGTGAGTTTCAGCTCCCGTCGGTTCCTTCAACTCCACTCGGCCTGGGCCTGACGGCAGAGCCCGCGCAGCTCGTTCGCGGAGCGGTCTTCGAGCCAGGGGGTCAGGCGCGCCTCGGGCACGCTGTCGAGGGTCCGCAGCACGTTGCGCAGCTCGCGCCGGGCGCGCGCGAGGCGATCGCTGAGCGAGTAGACCCAGGCCAGGGCGTAGCGCGCCGAGGCGTAGTCGGGCTCGAGGTAGAGCGCGCGGCGGAGGGCGACCTCTGCGCGGCGGTAGTCGCCCTGGCGCCGACGCAGGTCACCGAGGAGGAAGTGCGGGCGGGGGTCCATGGGCGCGGCGTCGATCGCGGCCTCGAGGCAGAACAGGGCGGCCTCGTGGTCGCCGGCCTCGAGGTAGAGCTCGGCGAGCAGCTCGCGCGGCTTCGCCCAGCGCGGCGCCTTGCGGATCGCGGCGCGCAGCTCGCGGATCGCCCCGGCCTCGTCGCCCTCCTCGCGCAGGGCGCGGGCCGCGAGGATCTCGGCGTGGGGGCGTTCGCGGTCGCCGCTGCGCGTGTCGGCCCGGGTGTCGGCCCGGGTGTCGGCCCGGGTGTCGGACTCGTCGCTCGCGAGGAGCTCGAGGGGGGCGCGTTGGTAGCCGCGGGTCGGGGTCTCGCGCGAGACGTCCCGTCGCGAGGCGGCGGTGGGCGCGCTGGGCCCGCCCCAGCGGCGCGTGGCGTCCTGGCCGCCGCTCGGGTCGGCGCTGCGCGCGCCGCGCCGGCGGTAGTAGAAGGTGCCGTGGGCGAACTCGACCTCGAGCTCGGGGTCGATGTCGGTGAACACCTCGGCGTGCCCGAGCACGAGGTAGCCCCCGGGCGAGAGCACGCGCACCAGGCGCGACACGACCTCTCGCGCCTGCTCGATCCCGAAGTAGATCAGCACGTTGCGGCAGAGGATCAGGTCCCAGCTCCCCGAGGCCGGGCGCGGGGGAGGCTGCATGAGGTTGTGCGGGGCGAACTCCACGACCTCGCGCACCTCCTCGCGGACCCACGCGCGCTGCCCCACGCCGCGCAGGTAGCCCCGGTAGTGCTCGGGGACGTCGTGCAGCACGCGCAGGGGATACGAGCCCTCCCGCGCGCTGGCGAGGGCCTCGTGGACGATGTCCGTGCCCAGGACGTAGGGCGCGGGGCCGTCGCGCTCGTCCTTGTCGAGGGCGGCGCACACCACCATGGCCAGGCTGTAGGTCTCCTCGCCCGAGGCGCAGCCCGCGCTCCAGGCGCTGAGCGCGCGCTGACCGCCGGCGTCTGCCACGAGCTGGGGGAGCACGGTCATGCGCAGCGCCTTGAAGCAGGCCGCGTTGCGAAAGAACGAGGTCTTGCGCACGGTCAGCAGCCCGAGCAGCTCGTCGAGCTCGCGCCGCCCTTGCTCGTCGCGGTCGAGGTAGCTGACGTAGTCGGCGACCTCGTCGAAGCCGCGGGCCTCGATCCGCGGGAGGAAGCGCGCCGCGAGGAACTGCCAGCGGTCCTCGGGGACGCGAAACCCGGTGTGCTGCTCGAGGAAGGCCCGGAGCTCAGCGGCGCTCACGGAGGGCCTCGATCAGCGCGTCCGGGATCTCCTCGAGCGGCAACACGGCGCCGCACGCGCCCGCCGCGACCGCCGCCCCGGGCATGCCGAAGATCACGCTCGAGGCCTCGTCCTGGGCGATCGTGAGCGCGCCCGCCTGCTTGAGCGCGAGCAAGCCCTCGGTGCCGTCGGAGCCCATGCCGGTGAGCACCACGCCGATCGCGTTCGAGCCGTAGGCGTCGGCGGCGCTGCTGAACAGTCGATCGCCGTTGGGGCAGTGCCCGCCGAGGGGGGCGCGCCCCTCGACCAGGGCGAGCCGCCTGCGCGGGGTGACCTCGGCGTAGAAACCCTGGGGCGCGAGGTAGACGCAGCCCGCGTAGAGGTCTTGCTCGTCCTTCGCCAGGGCGACCTCGAGCTCGCTCTCGGCATCGAGCCAGCGGGTCAGCGCCTGCTCGAAGGCGCCGTCTATGTGCTGCACGATCACCACGGCCGCGCGGAGATCCGCGGGCAGGCGGGAGAGCAGCAGGCGCAGGGCCCGCGGCCCGCCGGTCGACGCGACCACCGTCACCAGGCTCCGCGCGCGGCGGTGGAAGGAGGTCTTGCGCGCCGTGGTCGGCCGCCGCGTGACCTGGGGGTTGCCTTTGACGTGGGAGATCACGGGGACCTGCGCGAGCAGGCGCAGGCGCTGCGCGAGGCTGCGCCCGGGGCCCTGCGGGGCGGAGAGGTCGGGCTTGGCGATCAGCTCGAGCGCGCCGAGCTCGAGCGCGCGGAGGCCAATGTCGGCGTCGTCCTGGAGGTTGGGGCTGGCGGTGACCAGGAGGATCGGCGTCGGGCGACGCGCCATGATCCGCTGGGTCGCCTGCAGGCCGTCGAGCCCGGGCATGCGCACGTCCATGAGCACGACCTGAGGCAGGTGTTCGAGGACCTTGCGCACGGCCATGTCGCCGTCGCTGGCTTCGGCCACCACCTCCAGGCCCGCGGCCTCGAGGTGCCGGCGGAACGCGGCCCGCTGCACGGCGCTGTCGTCGACGATCAGGACCCGCACCGTGCCCTCGCTCACAGGAGCCTCTCGAGGGTCTGCTTGAAGCCCTGGGCGCCGAGCTCGGCCTTGCTGAGGTAGGCGTCGGCCCCGGCCTCCAGCCCGGCCTGGCGATCGGTCGGCGAGCCGCGCGTCGAGATCACGATCGCGGGGACCTCGGCCAGGCGCTCGTCCGCGCGCATGCGCCGGATCAGGTTCAGCCCGTTGAGGCGGGGCATTTCGAGGTCGGTGACCACCGCGTCGGGGACCACGCGCTCGAGGATCCCCCAGGCGTCCATGCCGTCGACGGCGGTCAGCAGGTCGAAGCCCATGGCCTCGACGTAGCGCGAGACGAGCTGCCGGCTCATGACGCTGTCGTCGACCACGAGCACCGTGCGCCGGGTGGGGAAGCGCGTCGTGGTGCGCACCCGCTCGGGCCCTTGGCGCCGGAGCGCGAACAGATCGGGCACGTGCAGCAGGAGCGCGACCTCGCCCCAGGGCAAGTGCACGACCCCCGAGAAGCCCGACATGAGCTCGAGCGGCCAGCCGAGGGGCTTGACGACCACCGAGCGCTCGTCGAGGAGGTCTTCGACGACGAGCGCCAGGCTCGCGTGGGCGTGGCGCACGAGGAGCAGGCTCAGGTGCGAGGGGTCGGGGAGCTCGCGCGCGCCGAGGAAGGTCCCCAGGCGCAGCACCGGCACGCTGCGCCCGCGCACGAGCACGGCCTCCTGACCCTCGAAGGTGCTGAGCTTGCTGCGCGGGAAGCGCAGCGACTCCTGCATGCTCTCGGTGGGGATCGCGAACTGCTGGCCTCCGCAGCGCACGAAGGTCACCCGGGCCACGAGCTGGGTCAGGGGCAGGCGGATCGTGGTCGTGGTCCCGCGCCCGACGACGCTCTCGATCCGCACCTCGCCGCCGAGCTGCTCGACCGAGGTCCGCACCACGTCCATGCCCACGCCGCGGCCGGAGACCTCGGTGGTCTTGCTCGTGGTCGTGAAGCCGGGCACGAAGATCAGGTCGATCGCGCCCTCGTCGCTGAGCTGGGTCGCCTGGGTCGCGGGCATGACCCCGCGCTCGACCGCCAGCAGGCGGATCCGATCGGCGTCGATCCCGCGCCCGTCGTCGGCGATGCTGATCGCGACGTTGCCGCCCTCGTGGTGCGCGCTGATCACGAGCTGCCCCTCGGGG
This sequence comes from Planctomycetota bacterium, assembly GCA_020425635.1. Taxonomy (GTDB): domain Bacteria; phylum Planctomycetota; class J058; order J058; family J058; genus JAGQRJ01. The sequence goes on from JAGQRJ010000547.1 coordinate 5,674, forward strand.
TCCTTGCCGCGCGAGGCGCGCTCGCGCGGCGGCTCGAGGCCGTGGTCCACCGCGTTGCGCACGAGGTGCATGAGCGGGGTCACGAGGTGCTCGAGCAAGACGCGGTCGAGCTCGGTCTCGCCCCCCTGGATCCGCACCCGCAGGCGCTTGCCGAGCTGTCGAGCCAGGGCCCGGGCCTGGCGCGGGAGCTGGTCGAAGACCCGGTCGACGGGGCGCAGGCGCACGTCGACGGCGAGCCGCTGCAGGCTCCGCGCCGAGCGCTGCACGTGCTGCGAGCTGCTGCGGAACTCGTGCAGGATCCCGCGCAGCGACTCGCGCGCGTGCTCGGTGACCGTGGGCTGGCTGAAGTCGCGCAGCGCGTGCTGCAGGCGGCCTTCGAGCTCGTTGAGCCGGAGGTAGGCCACCGAGAGCTCGCTGACCAGCTCGTCGAGGTGCCCGAGGCGCGAGGCGCGGACGCGGACGAGCTCGTCTTCGGGCTTGCGCCCGCGACCCCCTGAGCCCTCGACCTCCTCCCCGCGGAGGTCGGGGCGCGGGTGCCGCCCCTCCTCTGGGCCGGGCACGCGCTCGGTGACCGGGTCGAGGGGCGGCTGCGCGCGGTAGCCGCCAGCCGGGACGCGCTCGGTGAGCGGGTCGCGGACCTGGGCGTAGTCGTCGCGGTCTTCGGCCGCGACCGACCCCATGAGCAGGTCCACGGGCTCGAAGACCGCGCGCGGATCGGGCTTGCTGGCGGGGGGCGACGCCGACGCCTGCTCGCCCTCGGTCAGCGCGCGGATCCGCGCGAGCAGGTCGGGGTCGGTCTGGTCGGCGTCGGCCACGGCGGCCTGCTCGACCAGCTCGCACAGCCGGTCGCTCGCCTCGAGCAGCAGGGCCCAGGCCGCGGGCTGCGCGTCTCCGCGCGACTTCGGGTCGAGCTCCTCGAGCTCGTGGACCAGGGTCCCGAGCTCGCTGAACCCGAGGAGCCGCGCGGAGCCCTTGATCGTGTGCAGCTCGCGGTCGACCTCCTCCTGCTGGCCCTCGTCGGGGAGCTGGCCCGAGCTGATCCCCTCCAGCGAGCGCGCCACGTTGGCCAAGCGCTCGAGGGTCTCCTCGCGGAAGATCTGGAGGAATTCGAGGCGGTCTTCGTCCACTAGCCGGCCGCCCGCTCGGGCTCGCTGGCCTCGGTCGGCAGGCTCAGCGGGTCGACGAGGAAGGCCAGCGCGCCGTCGAGCTCCGCCACGCCGCGCAGGCTCGCGAGGCCCGGCAAGAGGGGCAGCGGGTCGGGCAGCGGGTGCAGGCGCTCGAGGGGCAGCCGGATCAGCTCCACGCCGCGATCGACGACCATGGCCACGAGGCCCTCGCCCCCGCGCTCGCGGAACAGCACGCGCTGTCCGCGGCCGACGGGCTCGTCCAGCAGAGCCCGCAGGTCGACCACCCGCCCCGCGCGACCCTCGCCGGCGTCGAGGGCCACGAGGGCCTCGAGGTCGAGCACGAGCAGGAAGCGCCCGGCGCGGCAGCGCAGCAGCGGGACCTCGCCCGCCTCGACGCTCACGCGCTGCCCGCGAGCCGCTGCTCGACGAGGTCGAACAGGCGCTCGGGGTCGATCACGCCCACGATCTCGAAGTCGCGCTCGACGGCGCCGCTGTAGACCTCGGAGTTGGAGGCGGGCGGGGGCATGCGGTGCCCCTTGTCGATGCGCACGAAGTCGGGGAGGTCCTCGCTCTGGACCGCCAGCCGGCGCGCGCCGTCGGTCAGCACGAGGAAGCTGCGCGGATCGGCCTCGCTGGGCTCCCCGGTGAGCAGGTTCCCCAGGTCGATCACGCAGAGCACGGCGCCGCGGAGGCTGGCCACGCCGCGCACGAACTCGGGGCTGCGGGGGACGGGGGTCACGGTGCTCGGGCGCTCGGTGCGCTCGACCCCGTCGATCGGGACGGCGTATTCGCGCCCCCCCACGGTGAACACGATGATCTGGGTCTGCTCGCCGCCGCCGAGTTCGGCTTGACGCGCGGCCACGCGCGAGACCTTGGCGGTCTCGAGCAGCTCGTCGGTCTCGCGGGGCGTCTCCGCCATTAGCCCCTCCTGAGGGCCTCCAGGTCGTATTCCTGGGTCTTGGTTTCGCCCTCGGACGGCGTCTGGTGCGACACGATCACGTTCTGCAGGTCGTGGGCCAGCGCCGCGAGCTCGTTGGAGAGGGTGGTCACCCGCTTGGCGCCCTTGGCCACCTCCTCCGACGCCCCGGCCACCTCGCGCACGGCGCTCGCGACCTGGGTGCTCGCGCTGCGCTGCTGGTTCGTGGCGAGCTCGATCTGGCGCGCGGCGTCGGTGCTGCGCCCGGTGATCTCGGTGATCTGGGTCAGGCTCGACTGCGCGCGGGAGCTCAGCTCGCGCCCGCGCTCGGCGCGGCGCACGCCGTCTTCCGAGGCGAGCACGGCGGCGTTGATCTCCGATTGGATCTCGGCGATCAGCCCCTCGATCTCGGTGGTCGACTCGACGACGTGGTTGGCGAGGTTGCGCACCTCCTCGGCGACCACCGCGAAGCCACGGCCGGCCTCGCCGGCGCGCGCGGCCTCGATCGCGGCGTTCAGCGCGAGGAACTTCGACTGCTCGGCGATCCCGGTGATCAGGTCGGCGACCTTGCCGATGCTCCGCGACTTCTCGCCGAGGTCGAGCAGGCGCTGGGCGCCGCGCTGGGTCGCGAGCACGATCTCGTCCATGCCGGTGCCCACGTCGCTCACGGCCTGGGTCCCGACCTGAGCGCTCTGCAGCGAGTCGTCGGCCAGGCGGACGACGTTCTTGGCGATGTCCGCGATATGCCCCGAGGAGGCCGCGAGCTCCTCCATGGTGGCCATGGTCTCGGTGATCGCGGCGGCCTGCTGGGTCGCCGAGGCCGACTGGTCGCGGGAGGCGGCCTGCAGGCTGCGGGCCGAGCCGTCGATCTTGGAGCTCGCGGTCGAGAGCTGCTCGATCAAGAGCCGCAGCTTCTCGCTCAGCACGCCCACGGCGCGGCGCAGGTCACCCTTGGCGCCTTGTCGCCCCGAGGTGAAGCGACCCTCGCCGATCTCCTTCAGCTCTCCGCAGAGCGCGCGCAGCCCGTCGACGGCGCGGCGCACGGCCGCGGGGAGGTCGCCCTGGATCGAGCTGTCGTCGAGGCTGTCGCTCCAGAGTTGATCGTCGGCGAGGGCCTGGGCCTGCCGCGAGAGCTCTTGCTGGGTGCGCAGCAGGCGCGCGAAGCCGGCCTGGACCTGGACGATCTCGTTCTCGCCCGGCGCCTCGAGGCCGTCGCCCGCCCGGGCCTTGAGCTCGTCGAGCACGGGGGCCAGGCGGCCTTCGGTCGCGAGCCGGTTCACGAGCGAGTTGAGCTGCTTGATCGGCGTCACCACCTGGCGGTAGACGAGCACGAGGATCAGCGCGAGCGGGAACACGCCGGAGAGCAAGGTCACGAGGTAGGTGAGCCAGGCCTCCTTCTGGACCACCTCGAGGCGGGAGAGCAAGGTCGTGAAGGCGGTGCCAATGACCAGGCCGAAGCCCGCGACCAGGAGGATCCGAAAGACCAGCGGCCGCTTGTCCCACCACTCCACAGGCCTTACCCGCTCTTTTGCTGCTGGCTGCG
>JAGQRJ010000548.1 GCA_020425635.1 Planctomycetota bacterium
AAGACAGTGAGACCCGGCCTGCGGCCGGGTACACCCTGTCGCTTGCGCCTCGCTCGCGGCGGCAGAGCCGCCGACTCGCTCCGGCGCAGCCCGCCTGCTTCGCAGGCGGCTACCCCGCAAACTCACCACTTCGTGGTGAGATTTGCGGGTTAGTGGCGCTCGAACCAGGCGAGGACCTCCTCGGGGGCCCGGGGGATCCAGGCGTGGCCCACGTCGGGGTCGAGCACCGTGCGCACGGCGTAGCCCTCGCGCTGCAGGGCGTCGCGGTAGGCGAGCATCGTCCGGATCGGCACCGTGCGGTCGCGCTCGCCGTGGAGGAAGAGGGTCGGCGGGTGCAGCGCCGGCATGCGCGGCGGGAGCGAAGCCAGGGGGCCGAAGTTGGTCGCGTAGGCCCCGCCGTGGATCGCGAGCGCGCGGAACCTCCCCGGGTAGCTGACCGCCATGCGGCTGGTCATGTAGCCCCCGCTGGAGATCCCCCCCGCGTAGTAGCGCGTGGGGTCCACGTAGCCGAAGCGGCCCTGGGTCAGCTCGTGGAAGAGGCGCAGCATGAGCGCGTGGTCGGAGCTGCGGGCGAAGTCGTCGGCGAAGGGCGCGAAGCTCGTCTGCCAGGCCGTGCCGTAGAAGATCGCCTCGGGGGCGACGACCGCGTAGCCCGCGTCGAGCAAGAGCTTGACCGTGCGCACTTGGTGCCAGGCGCCCTTGGGATACCAGGTCCGCGCGTGGAAGAAGAGCTGGGCGGGGGCCAGCGAGCCCTGGAACAGCAGCGCCACCGGCCAGCCGCTGGCGGGCGGCGTCCCCAGGGGCACCTGGTAGAACACGCGCCGCCGCCGCTGCCCGGCGGGGAACGCGGCGCGCTCGTAGGGGATCCGCAGGGTGCTGGCGGTCAGCACCGCGCGCGACTGGAGCTGAAGCTCGAGGCCCCAGCTGCGCAGCACCCCGGGCGCGCCGCCCTGGCGGTCGCGGACCTCGAGCTCCCAGGTGCCCCAGGGCTCCTCGCCCTCGAGCTGCTCGAGGGCGTCGCGCGGGCTGAGCCCGTCGCCGTAGGTCCCGCTCAAGGAGCTCGCGCCGCGGGCCAGCACGACCCGGGTGCCCGTGGGCGAGATCAGGCTCAGCACGAGGTCTGCCGGCCTGGGGTGCACGAGGTCCACGCGCACGTTCACGAACGCGATCAGGCCGGTGGCCTGCGAGCTCAGGCTCCGACGCGTGACCGCCGCCGGCGCCAGCGCGACCGGCTGGGCGGGCGCGTCGGCGGGGGTCAGTCGCCGGCCCCACGACTCCGGGGGGACGCTGCTCGAGGTCGCGCCCGCGCTCCCCGCGCAGACGAGCCAGAGCCCCACGACGGCCAACACGGCCCCAGTTCTCGAATGCACCACGACCACCCTGTCCTTCCCCTGCCTCTGCCGCGGCGGATCCTAGCGCTGCACTGTTCGACGATCAAACATTGAATCTAGAAGCGGCGCGGCGCGCGCTGACGAAAAGCGCCGAGACTCGACGCTCGCGACGAAATCCGTCGATTCGCCACGCTGGTGCCCTCGAGGCGACAGGCGACGGCACGCCTCGGCAGGGACGCCGCGTTGCCTGAGCGTTTAACCTTGCATGCTTTGCGCGGGATCGGAGCGCGTGCTTTCGCGTCGCCCGCGCCCGGCGACGCGCTGGTTGCCCGGCCGCGCGTGCAGGGGATACGCTGGAGGCGTGCAGATCGGCGCCTACCGTCTCGAAGCCGAGCTCGCCCGGGGGGGCATGGGCGTGGTCTACCGTGGGCGCGGACCCGACGGTGAGGCCGTGGCGCTCAAGCTGCTCCTCGAGCAGAGCTTCCCCGACCCCGAGCTGGAGCGGCGCTTCGGCCGGGAGGCCCGGGCGCTGGAGGCGCTGAACCACCCGGGGATCCTCCGGGTCCGGACCCACGGCGTCGACCGCGGGCGGCTGTTCATGGTCATGGACCTGCTCTCGGGGCCGACCCTCGCCGAGGTGGTCGAGGCGGAGGGCCCGCTCCCCGAGGCCCGGGCGGTCGAGCTCGGGCGGCAGCTCGCGGCGGCCCTGGCCCACGCGCACAGCCGCGGGATCGTGCACCGCGACCTCAAGCCCGAGAACGTGATCCTCGAGGGCGAGGCCCCGGTGCTCGTCGACTTCGGGCTCGTGCGGCAGCTGGGCTTCGACGCGAGCCGCCTGACCGAGACGGGGACGATCCTGGGCAGCCCCAACTACATGGCTCCGGAGCAGACGCTGGGCGAGGGCGAGGTCGGGCCGGCGGCCGACGTCTACGCGCTCGGGGCGACGCTCTACTTCCTGCTCACGGGCAAGCCGCCCTTCGAGGGCGCGAGCGTGCTCGCGGTCTTGTCGCAGGTCGCGGGCCAGGCGCCGACTCCGCCGAGCGCGCACCGCCCGGGGCTCGACCCGACCCTGGAGGCGCTGGTGCTGCGTTGCCTGGAGAAGGCGCCCGAGCAGCGCTACCCCTCGGCGGTCGTCCTCGGGGCCGCCTTGGACGGCGTCGGGGATCCCCTGCCCGCGGGGGCCGCCAGGCCGGGGCGGAGGTCCTCCGCCCCCCTGCTCCTGTTCGCCGTGAGCCTGGCCCTGGCCCTCGGCGCCGCGCTCGCTGCGCTGCTCGCCTCCCCGGGGCCGGGCCGAGCGTCGGAGCTGCTCTCGGCGGCCAAGGCGGAGCTCGAGGCGGGGCGCTACGCCGAGGCGCTCGCCGCCTGCGAGGAGGCGATTCGACTGGAGCCCGAGGTGGCCCGCGCCCACGCCCTGCGGGGCTCCATTCGGGCCCTGCGTTCCGAGCACATTGCCGCGATCGCGGACCTCGACCGGGCGCTGGAGTTGGACCCCGCGCTGGCGAATGCCTACGCGCAGCGCGCCGTGTCCGAGCTGAACCTCGGGCGCCTCTCCGAGGCGATCGCCGACTGCGATCGGGCCCTCGAGCTCGGAGTGCAGACCCCCGCGGACGTCTACCTCTGCCGCGGCGCCTGCAAGGAGCGGCTCGCGCGCTACGAGGACGCGCTCGCGGACTACGACCAGGCCTTGGGGCACGACCCCGACTTCGTCCCCGCGCTGCTGAGCCGCGGGGTGTGCCACAGCCGGCTGGGGCACGAGGCTGAGGCCGAGGCGAGCTACACCGCCGTGATCGAGCGCGCCCCCGACGCCGCCCGGGCCTGGAGCAACCGGGGGAAGCTCCGGCTGAACCAGGGGCGTCGCGCCGAGGCGATCCAGGACCTCGAGCGCGCGCTCGAGCTCGCGCCCGACGACGTCGAGACCTTGATCAGCCGCGGCCTCTGCAGCGAGGAGGACAGCGAAACGGCGATCCGATATTTCACCCTCGCGATCGAGCTCGACCCCAGGTCCGCGACCGCGATCGTCTACCGCGGCGTGGCTCAGCTGAAAGTGGGTCGGCTGGGGGAGGGGCTCACGGACCTCGAGCGGGGGCTCGAGCTGGATCCGGGGAACGCGCTCGCGCGGCTGAATCGGGGGAACGCGCTGCGGGCCATGGGCCGCGAGGAGGAGGCGCTCGCGGACTACGACGCGGGGCTCGCCAGCGACGAGCTACGCGGCCAGACGCGGGCCACGGTTCAGGGGGTGCGCGATCGGCTCGCGGCCAAGCTCGCAGGAGGGAATGCGCCCGCGGGGGACCCGAGCGCTGCGCTCGCCGAGCGGACGACGCCCCGGGAGCTGCCCCGCTGGGACGCCGCGCAGAGGATCGAGGCCTTGGATCGCGCGCTGGCCCGGGACCCCGACGA
>JAGQRJ010000549.1 GCA_020425635.1 Planctomycetota bacterium
AAGACAGTGAGACCCGGCCTGCGGCCGGGTACACACTGTCGCTTGCGCCTCGCTCGCGGCGGCAGAGCCGCCGACTCGCTCCGGCGCAGCCCGCCTGCTTCGCAGGCGGCTACCCCGCAAGCTCACCACTTCGTGGTGAGCTTTGCGGGCTAGACTGGAGCCGGAGGAGACCGCGTGCGCCGAGCCCTGTGGACGACGAGCCTCGTGCTCCTGGCGGCGGCGGTGGCCCGCGGCGAGGACCCGCAGGCCCGGGCCTTGTTCGACGCGGTGGAGGCTCGCCTCGGCGGGCTCGAGCGCGTGCGCTGGACCGAGACCGGGCGCGTGCCCGCGGCTGGGGCGTCGACGCGCAAGGCCTTCGAGCGGCAGGTGCTGCTCACGCCCGAGGCGTTCTCGCAGACGGTCTGCTTCTTCGACCTCGAGGAGCAGCCCGAGCTGAGGCTCGTGACCCAGGCGACGGACGCCCGGCTCCGCGTGGGCCAGGCGCGCGGGCAGGCCGAACCCGAGCTGCGCGTGGTCGCCGCGGGCGAGCAGGCCGCCGCCGCCCGCGCGCTGTCGAGCGCGCTGGCGCGCCGCGAGCCGACGCGGATCCCGTTCTTCCTCGCGAGCGAGCTCAGGCTGCCGCAGCAGGTGCAGGAGGGCGCCCGCGTGATCGACCTCAGCCTCGGCGAGGCGAGCGTCCGCGACGGCAAGACCCTGCGCGAGCTGCGCTACGTGATCGCGGCGGACGACCCCGCCACCCAGCGCGAGGTGGTGCGGCGGGCGCTGCGCCTGACGGTCGACGTCGAGGCGCAGCTCCCCGTGCGGCTCGAGGTCCGGCGCGCGGAGCAGGGCGCCGCCGGCGCCGAGGACGAGGGCGCGGTGGCGCTCGAGTTCCGCTTCGAGCTCGGCCCGGGCGTCGACGGGCCCCGGGCCGGCGCAGCCGCGCCCTACGCCGAGCGCTTGTTCGCCGAGGTCGAGGCCGCGCTGGCGCGGCCGCGGCTGCGCTGGAGCTGGACCGTCCACCGCGCGGGGGAGGCGCAGGCGGAGAGCTCGGGCAGCGCGGAGATCGAGGAGGGCGCGCTGTGCGCGTCGCGGGTGGAATACGCCGGCAGCGACGTGGCGCTCCTGATCCGCGCCACGCCCGAGGCGCTGAGCTTCGGCGAGGCCAAGGGCGTCCTCGAGCCCACCTGGACCGAGCGCGTGCGCGGGCCCGAGGCCGCGCGGCTGCTCGCCGCGCTCTCGCACAAGTGGCGCCTGCACCTGACCCGGGTCAACGAGGCGATCGCGAGCAAGCTCGGGCTGCCCTCGAGCGAGAACTCCCGCGAGGCCCTGAGCGACTTCGAGGCCCTTCCGCCGCGGGAGGTGGGCGGGCGCACGCTCCAGACCCTGCACTACCGGATCTCGACCAGGACCACGCGGCTCGCCGTCCGCCTGACCGTGGACCTCGAGACCAAGCTCCCGGTGCGGCAGGTGACGGCAGCCCCGCCCGGGGTGTTTGGCCGGCAACCGGTGACCCTGGACGTGCACCTCGACGTCGAGCCTCCGCCGCCCGCGGTCGAGCCCCCGCCCGCCGCCGAGCCCGCGGTCCCGCCCCCCGCGGGGCGCTGACCGGGTCGGGCGCTAGCGCTTCGTCGGGGGCTCGGGGTCCTGGGGCGTCCGCGGCGGGACGACCGGGTTGTCGAGGGTCGGGTCCGGGTCGGTCGCCGGCTCGGGGCGCTGGACCGGGGGCAGGGGGTGCGCGACCGGCTGCTCGGTGACGGGCGCCGGCTCGGGCTTGGGCAGGCCGACCCAGTCGATCCACTCCTGGGGGGTGACCCGCATGAGCTCGAGCTGGGTCGCGCTGCTGCGGCTCTCGGCCGCGTCGCCGACGCCGAGCCGGCGGCGGTCGCCGGGGCGGCTGGCGAGGACCGAGCCCTCGACCACGATCACCCGCGAAGAGCGGCCGCCCTGGTGCACGAGGAACTGCGTCCCCATGACCTCGACCTCGAGCCCGCGCGCCCTCACCCGGAAGGGAGCGCGGCGCTTGTTGACCTTGCAGAACACCTCGCCGTCGAGGCCGCCGAACTCGACGGTCACGCCGCGGTCCTGCTCGCGCACCAGGGCGACCTCGGTGTCGGCGTGCAACAGGACCTGGGTCCCGTCGGTGAGCTCGACCGTGGCCGGGGTCTCGATCGCGACCACCCGCTCACCGGCGAGGAGCTGCGAGCCCGCGGGGATCTCCTCGGTCACGCCGTCTTCGGCGATCCGCAGCAGGCCGGGGCCGACCGTGGCGACCACGTCGCTGACCACGCCGGTCGCGGGCTGCGAGCCCGTGGAGTTGCTGTAGGCGATCAGCCCGCCGAGGAGCACGACCGCGGCCGCGGCCGCGGCGCCCCAGAGGCCCAGCGGGCGGCGCGCCAGGGGCGCGCTGACCGCGCCGCGGTGCCGCGCGAGGGCGGCCTCGATCGGCAGCTGGGTGAGGATTCGCTCGACCGCGGCGTCCCCGAAGGGGTGCTCCGCCAGCGCGTCTTCGAGCGCCGCCTCGATTTGTTTGAGCGACGCAGCGTCTTCGGTCATGACGACCTCTCTTCGTTTCCGTTCCCCAGGTCCAGGTGTCGACCCAGGCGCTCGCGCAGCCTGCCCCGAGCCCTGAACAGTCGACTCTCGATCGTGTTGATCGTCAAGCCCGTGGTGTCTGCGATCTCCTCGTAGGACAGGCCCTCGAGGTATTTGAGGTAGACGACCTCGCGCTGGGTCTCGGGCAGCGCGACCACCTCGTCCCGGATCAAGGCGCGCAGCTCGTCGTGCTCGAGCGCCTCCTCGGGGCCCAAGCCCTCCGACGGCAGGGGCTGCGAGTCGCTCTCGCCCTGGCCGGGGAGGCGCTCGCCGCTGCGGCCGACGACCTTGCGCCGGCGCAGGTAGTCCAGCGCCGTGGTGCGGACCACGTTGCGCAGCCAGCTGCGAAAGCGCTCGGGGTTCTCGAGGGTCCAGATCCCCTCGAGCGCCTTGAGGAACGCCTCCTGCACCACGTCGAGGGCGGCGTGGTAGTCGCCGACCACCGACAGGGCGACCGCGCCCGCGTAGCGGGTGTGCCGGGCGACGAGCAGCTCGAAGCCCTTGCCGTCGCCGGCGCGGAAGCGCGCAACCAGCGCGGCGTCGTCAGCGAGGCTCACGCGCGATCCGGTCTCCGACGGGGATGGTTCCAGCACTGCGGGCATGTGGTGGCTAGACGCAGCCCGGGGCCCCCGGCTTGCGGGGGGACCCCGGCGAATTGGGCTAAGTCCTTTGCGGGCAGCGCGTTCAATAGGGAGATTCTTCGTGGGCCCGGGCCGGGTCCAGGCGCTTGAGCGCCACGATCCAGGCCTCGGTCAGGAAGTGGGCCTTGGGCTGGTGGTGGGCCTGGTAGTACTCGCTGAACTTCTCCTGGAAGTAGGCCAGCTCGTGGGCCCCGTAGCGCTCGCAGAGCTGGTGCATGCGCGAGACGCCGAACTCCTCTTTGTGCGCCGCCGGGCGGGCCTCGACGATCCCGTTGTTGAAGAGCACGAGCAGGTCGCCCGGCGCGAGGTCCACCGGCTGGGCCTTGAGGCTCGAGGTGTAGACCTGCCCGCAGTCGATCCCCATGAGCATGCCCTCGCAGGTCACGGGTTGCAGGCGCGGGGCGCGCCCGAGGTTCACCAGGAGCGGCGCCGCCATGCCCGCCCGCCCGACGAGCACGCGCAGCGAGGGGAGGTCGATCAGGGCGTAGACCACGGTGAAGAAGGTGCCCTCGAACTGGCTGAACAGCTCGCGGTTCAGCTCGTCGAGCACCTGGGGCGGCTGCTTCTCGGGGCCGACGATCGTGCGCAGGGCGTTGCGGGCCATGGCGGCCACGATCGGCGCCTCGACCGAGTCGCTGGCCGTCCCGCCGATCGCGATCCCCAGGCGCTTGGGGCCGAGGTCGAAGAGCTCGACGAAGTCGCCGCGCGGGGTGTGCGCCGGGTGGTGGATCACGCGCAGCAAGACCCCGCGCTCTTCGAGCCGGTAGCGCTGGTCGATCCGCTGCACGTCGGAGGCGTGCTCGTCTTCCACCGGGGGGTTGAGCTCACCCGAGAGCCCCGGGTTCCACTGGTTGACCACCTCGAGCTGCCGCTGGATCTCGCGCCGCCAGGCGCGGCTGCGCTTGCGCCGGCTCTCGGCCGAGACCTCGTTGATCAGCGTGTACTCGCCCGAGGTGTGCAGGTCGCGGAGCGTGGTCGTCCCGACCTTGCGCGAGGAGGGCTTCTCGGGCTCGGGCTTGGGCTTGGGCTTGGGCTCCGGCCTGGGGGGCGGCGCCGGGCGCGCCTCCTGAATGCGCGGCGCTCGCTGGGAAGGGCGCGGCTGGGTCCGGCCGAGGGAGCTGTCGCGGAGCAAGCCCGTGTCGGAGGGGCCCTCTCCCGAGATCGGGGTGCCGCGGGAGGTGCGGAGCAGTTGCCCCGAGGTGCTCCCGGTGATCTCCGAGGTCGTGAGCGCGCCGCTGCTCGAGTCTTCGAGCCGCCGCCGGTCGTCGCTGCGGCTCTTGCGGATCACCTGCGACTCGTCCCAGCCCGCGTCTTCGCTGATCCCGCCCAGCGCGATCCCGCCGGTGCGCGAGAGCGAGCCCGAGAGGCTCCCGGTCTCGCTCCCCAGGGCCTGGGGCTCGTCGCCCCGGCGGTAGGCCTCGCAGCCGAGCAGGTGGTCGGCGATCTGCATGGGCGCCGTCTCGAACATGAGTAGGTGCGTCGAGAGGTCAATGTGCTGCTGGGTGACCATGCAGTAGGGGCAGACCCAGCGCTGGTCGCGGGTCTTGCGCCGCCAGGCCGGGTCGCCCTCGAGCCGCGCGCGCACCTCCTCGCGGAGCTTGCTCCGCTTGCGGTCGCGCTTCACGCTCGCGCGCAGCTCGGCGTAGGGGCGCTCTTCGCCGTGGCCGTGGGCGTAGGCGTGGCAGCGGTGCACGTGGTCGATCACCTTGCGCAGGGTGCCCTCGTCCATGCGCCGGTCGCCCGAGATCTCGACCGCCGTCGCCTGGGCGCAGTAGGGGCACACCCACTGGCGCTTGGTGTTGATCAGCTGCCAGGCGCGGCTCTTGACCAGCTGCCGCTTGACCCGCTTGCGCAGCGAGCGCTGGTCGGCCGTGCGCTTGAGGTCGCGCAGCTCGCGCACCTCGCCCTCGCCGTCTTCGAAGTCGGGGCAGGCGTCGGTGAGGTGCTCGAGGATCGCCTCGACCTGGTCGTCCTCCTCGTCGGGGAAGCCCTTGACCCCGACCTGGGCGCAGTAGGGGCAGACCCACTCCCCCGCCGCCACGACCTGCCAGGCCGGCGCGTCCAACTCCTCCTCGATCAGGCGCCGGTGGCGGCCCTTTGCTTTGCCTCCGAAGAGGCCCACGTCCACCTCCTGCTTCACTTTAGGCGCGAGCGAAGCGGTTCCAACAGGGCAAAGATCTTGCCTCCTCAGGATACCGGGAAGCGCCCGCTCCCGTGACCTCGCCGTTCGGGTTCTCGGACCCCTCGAATCTGGACGCTCTGAGATCGCGCGGGTCGAGGCCCCCGGTCTGGGAGGCGGCTTCGGGGGCGGGGCCCGAGCCACAGGGAGTGCGAGACCGAGGGCGAGTCCGACGCCGAGGAAGGCACGGGCGAAGGCAAGCTTCGCCCCTTCTATGAGGCCACTCTTGTCAAACGTGTTCTTCGATAGACGTTCCTTCGGGATCTCGAGGCACTGGCTGGTTGGCTGCGTGGCGCTGGAGGGGT
>JAGQRJ010000550.1 GCA_020425635.1 Planctomycetota bacterium
GGCGCCGGGTGGTAGCCCGAGCCCTGGGGCGCCGGGTGGTAGCCCGAGCCCTGGGGCGCCGGGTGGTAGCCCGAGCCCTGGGGCAGCGCGGGGCGGCTGTCGCTGCGGGTGAGCTGCTGGGCCCCCGAGCGCTGGCTCAGCTCCTGGTAGATCTGGCGGGCGACCCCTTCGCTGATGTAGCCCTTGCTGACCAGCAAGCGGGCGAGGTGCTCCTGAGCGCCGTGCGCGCGCATTTGCGCGCACTCCTGCAACTGGGACTGGGTGGCGTGCCCGCGGCTAACCGCCAGGCGGCCGTACTCGATCTCGTTGCGGCTCAAGGTCATCGTCGTCATGGAGCGCTGTTCCCCGGCGGGATCTCTGCCTCTCGCAGGAGCCTCCCTCCACCGGGTCGCGACCCCGGCGGAAGTCCTTCCCGCTACGTGCCTTCAACGTAGTTCTGGGCCACCAGCCTGTCAATCCGCGCAGGGCCTGGGGGCATGAGCCCAAGCCGCTCCCCAAGCACGACTTACGCCCACAGCGCGCTGGCAAAATCGGATTCATGAGGAATCCAGGGCGACGCGGGCGCCCTCCGGGCCCGTACGGACCGCGAGCGGGGCCCGAGAGGGACCCCGCTCGAGGGAACGGCCGCGCTGAGGGAGGGGCGCCTAGAGCAGGCTCTGAACCGCCTCGCGCTCGCTGACCAGCTCGTCGGCGCTGACCTTCATGAGCGCCTTGACCTCGGCCGAGCAGGCGAGCCCCTCGACCACCCGGTAGCTGCCATCGCCGGGGCAGGTCACGGGCACCGAGTAGACGATCCCCTCGGGGATCCCGTAGTGCTTGCCGGTGCTGTAGACGGCAATGCTCGTCCAGCTGCCGGGCTCGGTCCCGACCCACAGCTGGCGCATGTGCTCGATCGCCGCGTGGGCGGCCGACTTGGCCGAGCTCTTCCCGCGGGCGTCGATGATCGCCTTGCCGCGCGTCTGCACGGTGGGGCTGAAGCTGTCCTTGAGCCAGGCGGCGTCGTTGATCACGTCGCCCGCGGGCATGCCGTAGATCCGGGCGTGGGTCGTGTCGGGGACCATGGTGTTGCTGTGGTTGCCCCAAATGATCATGTGCGAGACGTCGCGGATCGGCGCCTTGGCCTTGAGCGCGAGCTGCGCGGTGGCGCGGTTCATGTCGAGGCGGGTCATGGCCGTGAAGTGCTCGGGGCCCAGGCCGTGCTTCTTGGCGGCGTGGATCGCGATCAAGCAGTTCGTGTTGGCCGGGTTGCCGACCACCACCGCGCGCACGTCCTTCGCGGCCGCCTTGGCGATCGCCGCGCCCTGGCCGGTGAAGATCGGGCCGTTCGCGCGCAGCAGGTCGCTGCGCTCCATGCCCGGGCCGCGGGGCATGGCGCCCACCATGAACACGGCCTGCGCGTCGCCGAAGGCCTCCTCGGGGTCGCTGGTGCACACGACGTCGTGGAGCAGCGGGGGCGCGCAGTCGTAGAGCTCCATGGCGACCCCGTCGAGGGCCTTCATGGCCGGCTCGATCTCGAGCAGCTTCAGGACCACGGGCTGGTCCGGCCCGAACACCGCGCCCGAGGCGATCCGGGGCAGCAGTGCGTAGCCAATGTTCCCGGCGGCGCCGGTGATCGAGACGGTGATCGGTCGCATGAGGTTCTCCTTGAGCCGCCGAGTGTCGGCGGGAGCCCCCGGCGCGTCAAGCGCGGGGAGGAGCCCCGCCGCCCGCGCCGTCCGGGCGCGCGCGTATAGTCGATCGCCCATGACCGACCTCCGCGCCCAGCTCCGCCGCCTGATCGTCCCGATCCTCGACCTCCGCCCGGGCCAGGACCTCGACGCCGCGTGGACCGCGGCCGAGGCCCAGGTGCGCGCGGGCTACGGGGGCCTGATCCTGTTCGGCGGGAGCCTGCCCGAGCTCCCGGAGCGCCTGGCCGCCCTGCGCGCGCTCGGCCCCCACGGCCCGCCGCTGATCGCGGCCGACGTCGAGCGCGGCGTCGCCCAGCAGGTGGTCGGGGGA
>JAGQRJ010000551.1 GCA_020425635.1 Planctomycetota bacterium
CGCAGGTGATACGGCGTGAGCAGTGTGGCCACCCCGGCCAGCAGCCCGACCGCGATCAGGCGACGCACGTACTCCCGCTCCACCCGCCCCGCGCGTCGCTCCCAGAGGGCGTCGAGGCCAAAGCACGCCAGCAGGAGCAAGCCGTAGACGAACTGAATGTGCAGGTTGGCCCACAGCGCGAACAGCGGCGGGATCGCGAACAGACGCCGCGAGCCCTCGCCGGCGCGCGCCGCGAACACCAGCTCGAACAGCACCAGCGTGAACGCGATCGAGCACAGCCACGGGCGGGGGGTCAACACCGCCCCCGCCGTGAGGCAAGCGACCGCGGTCGCGCCGAGGGTCTCGGGCCAGGTGCGGCCGAAGCGGTGCGCCAAGCGCAAGCAGCCCAAGGCGATCCCGGTGGTCGCCAGGCCGTGCGCGACCGCGATCAGGAGCAGGCCCCCCAGCGAGTAGAGGCCGTAGAGCGCGAGCTCGAACAGCCAGCTGTAGACGGCCCAGGGCGCGTCCGCCCCGTGCTGCGAGAAGGGGTCGTGCGCGGGCAGCGCCCCATGGGCCCAGATCCAGCGCCCCGCGGCGAGGTGCCACCACAGGTCTGGATCGGCCACCTGCGGCAGCGCGAGCTGCAGCGGGACGAGCAAGAGCAGCCCCAGGATCACCCCGCGCCGCAGCACGGACCCTCCCGAGGGCGTCTCCGGCGACGGCTCGGGGCGCTCGGCGAGCTCCCCCCCCGCGTCGCCAGAACTCGAGGACATTCGCGACCCCTCCGCAGGCGTCAGGATAGCGCGCTCGCCAGCCCACGCCTCCACCGAGTCTCCCGGACGCTCCCCGGGGGCCCTGGCGTTTCGGTAGGCTGCGCAGGTGACGCCACCTGCCCCCAGCGCCCCCGAGCCGCGCGGGACCCTCGAGCTGCGCGGCGCCCGCGAGCGCAACCTCACGGGCTTCGACCTCACCCTGCCCCTCGGGCAGTGGATCGCGGTCACGGGCCCCTCGGGCTCGGGCAAGACCTCGTTGGTCTTCGACACCTTCGTGCGCGAAGGCCAGCTGCGTTTCCTCGGCTCGCTCTCGGCGCGCGCGCGACACTTCCTCGGCAAGCTCGGCCGCGCCGACGTCGAACACCTGAGCGGGCTGCAGGCGCCGGTCGCGGTGGGCGCGCGCGCCTCGACCCCGCACGCGCGCTCCACGGTCGGGACCCTCAGCGGCGCGCTCGACCTCCTGCGCCTGCTCTTCGCGCGGGAAGCGCGCGACCCCGAGGGCGAGCCGCTCTCGCTGAGCAGCTTCAGCTTCAACCGCCCCGAGGGCGCCTGCCCCGCCTGCAACGGGCTCGGCGTCGAAGACTTCGTCGACCCGGCGCTGCTCGTGGCCGACCCCGCGAAGAGCCTGCGCGACGGCGCACTGCAGCCGACGCTCAAGAACGGCTACACGGTCTACAGCCAGGTGACCCTCGAGGTCATGAACCAGATCTGCGAGGCCCACGGCTTCGACGTGCACACCCCCTGGGCCGCGCTCAGCGACGCCCAGCGCGGGGTGATCCTGTTCGGGACCAAGGCGCTGAAGGTGCCCTTCGGCAAGCACGGGCTCGAGTCGCGCCTGCGCTGGGAGGGGATCACCGCGAGACCGCGGGAGGAGGGCTACTACCCGGGCCTGATCCCGGTGATCGAAGAGACCCTAAAGCGCAACCGCAACCCCAACGTGCTGCGCTACGTGCGCTCGGTGCCGTGCACGGCCTGCGCTGGCACGCGCCTCGGGCGCGCCGGGCGCGAGGCCCGGCTCGCGGGGCGCACGCTCCCCGAGCTCTGCGCCCTGCCCGCCGCCGCGCTCCTCGACGCCTGCGCGGAGCTCCCGGCCACGCCCGTGTGGGAGGCCCTGCGCCCCGGGGTCAGCTCCCGACTCGAGCGCATGCTGCGCCTGGGGCTCGGGCACCTGAGCCTCGCCCGCGAGAGCACCACGCTCTCGGGCGGCGAGGCCC
>JAGQRJ010000552.1 GCA_020425635.1 Planctomycetota bacterium
GCCCCAGCCCGCGCAGCCCGCCCGGCCCCAGCCCGCACCGGCGCCCGCATTGGCCGCGGGCGCCGGCGACCTCGCAGCGCAGCGCGCAGAGCGTGAGCGTCAGCTCGGCGCCCTCGCCCGGCGCATGGCGGGCTGCACCCGCTGCGCCCTCGCCCAGGGGCGCACCCAGCTCGTCTTTGGGCAGGGCGACGCCGTGGCCGAGATCGCCTTCGTCGGCGAGGGCCCCGGCCAGCGCGAGGACGAGCAGGGGATCGCCTTCTGCGGGCCCTCGGGCGACCTCCTGAGCAAAATGATCCAAGCCATGGGGATCGAGCGCGGCGAGGCCTTCATCTGCAACGTCGTCAAGTGCCGCCCCCCAGGGAACCGCACCCCGCAGCCCGACGAAATGCAGACCTGCCTCCCCTTCCTCCGCGAGCAGCTGCAGATCGTGCGCCCGCGAGTGATCGTGGCCCTCGGCAAGACCGCCGCCGTGGGGCTGGGGCTGCTCGCCCCCAACGAAGGGCTGGGCCGCAACCGCGGGCGCGAGCTGAGCTGGGAGGGGATCCCGGTCGTGCTCACCTACCACCCCGCCTACCTGCTGCGGACCCCCGCGGACAAGCGGAAGGCCTGGCAAGACCTGCAGCGCTGCTTCCCGTACCTCAGCCGCCGCCGCGCCTGAGGCGGGCGCGCGGCGGGCACGTGAGGCCCGCCCGCGGGCGGGGTCTAAGGTCTTGCGCGCACCTGCGACCTGGACGCAATCCCATGCACGAGGCGACCTTGACAGCCCCAGAGGCGTTACCTACACTCCGTGGCTTAGCATTAATCCTTTGTTTTCAAGGGTGCGACTCGACGACGAGTCAGCCCGCCACGACGGGGTAGGGTGCGTCTATGGCTGTTTGGGGCCTGGACATCGGGCGGTCCGCTCTGAAGGCGGTCAAGCTGCGCTCGACAGGCGACGGAATCGAAATCCTCGCGGTCGAGCACATTCCGTATCCGATCGAAGAAGACGAAGACGATCAGCAAGAAGCCAAGGCCGAGGCCTTGACCTCCTTCCTGGAGAACCAGCGCATCGGGTCCGACCAGGTGGTGGTGGGGCTGGCGGGGCTGCACGCCTTCAGCCGCTTCATCAAGCTGCCGCCGGTCGACGCCAGCCAGGTCGAGAAGCTGGTGCGCCTTGAGGCGCAGCAGCAGATCCCGTTCCCGATCGCCGAGGTCAACTGGGACTTCGTGCGCGTGAACGAGCGCGAAGGCGAAGAGGTCGAGGTCGGGATCTTCGCGACCCGCAGCGAGCTCGTCGACGGGTTCCTCTCGGACCTGCGCGAGGGCGGCGTCAACCCCGACATCGTCACGATCGCGCCGCTCGCGATCTACAACTTCGTGCGCACGAGCTACCCCAACCAGTCCGGCGGGACCATCGTCCTGGACATCGGCGCCGAGCACACCGACCTCGTGATCGTCGACGGCGACCGCTTCTGGATCCGCAACCTGCGGATCGCAGGCAACGACATCACCAAGGCGCTCGCCGAGCGCTTCAAGGTGCCCTTCAAGCAGGCCGAGAAGCTCAAGCGCTCCTCGAGCAAGAGCTCGCAGGCGAAGAAGATCTTCAGCAGCATGCAAGGCGTGCTCAAGGACTTCGTCGGCGAGATCCACCGCTCGGTGGGCTTCTTCAAGAGTCAGGCCGACGACCTCGAGATCAAGCGCGTGCTGCTCCTGGGTGACGGCGCCAAGCTCAAGAACCTCGGGCCCTTCCTCAAGGAGCAGCTCCAGCTCAAGGTCTCGAAGGCGAGCCAACTCGAGGACATGTTCATCCTCGACGGCGAGGTCGACGTCGACACCCTCGACAAGCACCTCATGGGCTTCGCGGTCTCGATCGGGCTGGCGCTTCAGGGCGCCGGCGAGGCGCCGTGCACCGTCGACCTCTCGCCCCAGGACGTGCAGATCAACCGCGAGCTCAAGAACAAGCTCCCTTGGGGCGTAGGCGCCGCGGTGATCTCCTGGCTCGCGTTCGGGATCTCCTACTTCCACGCCTCCAACATGCAGGCCCGCGTGGACGAGGCCTCGACCCAGGCCAACAAGGTCAGCCTGGTCCAGAACGTGCAGAACGAGGCCGCCGGCTTGACCGACCTCTCCGTGTTCCAGCAGCAGGCCAAGAGCTACACCGCCCTCGGCGGCGGGCGGGTGTTCTTGCTCGAGCTGCTCGAGGCCATGCGCGAGATCCTCCCCAAGGACAACGACGCGGTGATCGACTGGGACCACCGGGCGAGCTCTGCCGAAGAGCTCGTGCCCCAGGTGCGCCGCTACGCGTCCAAGCTGCGCGACTCCGGGGTCGACGACGGCAAGCTCTGGCTCCTCGAAATGGACGTCAAGCGCAAGAAGGACGACGAGCACCCCGAGCGCCACGAGGTGCGCATCGTGGTCGCCAAGAAGGTCCCCGACTCCAAGCGCGCCGAATACCAGCAAATGCGCGACGTGATCATCACCGAGTTCGGCAAGCCCCTCGCCAAGGCCTTGAGCAAGGCCCCGTTCCACGTGCGCCGCGCGGTGGGCGACGGCTACACCTGGGGCGAGGTCGACCCCGGCAAGGGCGAGCCCCTGGGCGGGTTGGCGCAGACTCAGACCGCCAACGTCGACAACGGCTCCATGTTCTCCTACATGCTCGAGTTCAAGTTCGAGGTCGGTGTCCCCGAGCCGCCCCCCCCTCCCCCGCCGTCCGAAGAGGGCACCGAGGAGGAGCAGCAATGAGCGGCCAACCGAACCCCAAGGACCTCCTCGTCCAAAACAAGGGCCTGGTCATCGTCTACGTCGTGGCCCTGGTCCCCGTGATCCTGTGGTTCGTGGTGATCGGGGGCATGCAGTCCGCGACCACGGACAAGCTCAACGCGCTCGAGCGCAACAGCACGACCCTCTCCGGGTTCGTGCGGCGGATCGACAACCCCGACCCCGAGAACCCGGTCTACACCCGGAAGGACGTCGAGATCCTCACCGAGCGCCAGACGCTCTACCAGGAAGAGGTCGGGAGCCTGGGGAGCGTGGTCGAGGCGCGCGACAAGCCCCTCGAGCGGCGCTTCGGCAAGTTCGAAAAAGAAGACAAGATCGACACCGACGACTTCAACGCGGAGCTCCGGGTGCAGCTCAACAGCCTCGCCGGCCCGGAGCGCTACGGCTCGCTCTTGAGAGATCCGGCGAAGCCCGACGACGTGTTCACCAACGACGAGAGCGCGAGCAGCGACGGCGACATCAGCACGATCCAAAAGCGCTTCTGGATCCAGGAGGCCCTGCTCGACGGACTCAAGAAGGGCGGCGCGGTGCGCCTGGCCCACGACATCGAGTTCCTCCCTCCGCCCACCGAAGAGGAGCCCGCCTACAAGCGGATCCCGGTGCGGGTCTCGTTCTTCGTCGCGGGCCGCGACGTACCGCTCGTGGTGCGCGAGGTCCTGGCGCGCGAGATCTCCTTCCGCGTCGTGCGCATGAAGGTCGAGAAGTCGGCCTGGACGATCCGTCACGACTTCGACCCGCAGTTCCAGATCCAGCTCGACGAGCTCGTGTTCGAGAAGCCGGTCTACGAGGTCGAGCTCAAGGAGCACGCCGAGTTCGGCGACTGGACCCGCTGGGTCCCGGAGCCGCCGTTGAAGGTCGAGCTCGAGGTCGAAGCGTTCGACTTCAAACAGGCCGAAGGGCAGTAGGGGGGCGCCATGGATCCCAAGCTTCTACTCCTCAAGCACTTCGAGAAGATCGTCCTCGGCTGCTTCGTCGCGTTCCTGCTCTTCGTGGTCTCAGGCCTGCTCGGCTCTCCCGAGGCGCTCGAGAAGGCCGCGGGGATCGGCGCGGCCATGGAGAAGGTCGAGAAGTTCGTCAACACCGAGGCCTCCCTGCCAGCCGCCAAGGGGCCGGGCTGGAAGGCGGAGCTGCAGCGCAAGCTCGACCCGGGGTCGATCCCCGCGGCCGAGCCCTGGCCCGCGTGGATCTCCCACCGGCGGCCCGGGATCGTCTACTACGTCGAGGTGATCGACAAGACCTTCACCGCCGAGCACGGCGGGCCGATCGACGTCACCGGCGACACCTCGCAGCAAGGCCAGATCCAGCTCAACTGGGGGGTCAGCCCCGACACCAAGTACGTCACCGTGAGCTACGAGATCTACCGCAGCGTCGACCAAAAGGACGAGTGGCAGAAGGTCGGCGAGACCGACGAGCTCAGCTTCGTCGACAAGGACATCTCCAGCCGGCTGTCCTACGTCTACAAGGTCGTGAGCCTCGCGGTCCTCGACAAGACCGACGGGATCTTCTCGGACCCCGAGAACCAGGTCACCCTGCGCGACGAAGACAAGCGCGTCGAGAGCAGCGTCGTCGGGCCCTTCGCCACCCAGCGCGAGATCCAGATCATTCCGGTCTCGACCGCGCCCATGACCGAGGAGATCGAGATCCGCGACCCCGACTTCAAGGAGACCTGCAACGTGATCGTGCGCAAGCAGATCAACGGCGCCTGGGAGGAGAAGAGCTTCTACCGGATCGGGATCGGCGATCCGATCGGCGCGCAGAAGGGTCGCCTGGACTTCACCACGGGGGCGGTGCTCGCCGACGTGCTCGAAGACGAAGAGGGCGAGGGCCTGAAGACGATCAAGGCGATCAAGATTCGCTGGCCCGACGGGCAGGAGGAGGTCGTCAAGAGCGACGACCCCAAGCTCGGAGAGAAGTAGCCGAGCGCAGCCCCCCAGGGCAGAGCTCCTGCTAACTAGGCGCGCGCGAGCCTCGGCTCGCGCGCGCTTTGCTTTGCTTGGAACCCGACCCGGGCGCGAACCGTGGAAGCTCCCGGAGGTGGTTCGTGCAAACGCTCTGGATCCATGCCCTCAGGCACGCGTCGACGGTCGCGCTCGGGGTCGCGCTGCTGGGGGCCGCGCACGTCAGCCAGCGCGCGATCTCGGCGCCTGAGGTCCCTCGGCCCGAGGCAGACCTCGAGCGCACCCTGGCGTATCTCGACGGATCGAGCCGGGTCGAGCTCAGGCCGCCGCCCTGGCGTGACCTGCTGCGCGACGCCCTCGACCCGGCGCGCGTGCCCGCCGCAGAGCCCTGGCCGAGCTGGCTCGCGCACCGCCGCCCCGGAGTCGTCTACCACGTCGCCCCGCCACCTCCCCCGCGAGAGCGTCGCCACGGAGCGCCCGCGCTCGTCGCGACGCCTGGACGAGGCCAGGTCGAGCTGGCCTGGCGCGCGCCGCGGCTCCAGGGCCTGGACCTCGTCGGCTATCGCCTCGAGCGGCGCTCCCCCGAGGGCGAGTGGGCCGAGCTCGCGCGCGTGGGGTTCGAGGTCACGTCGTGGGTCGACCGGGACGTGGCCGGGGACCTCCCCCTCGCCTACCGGGTGACCTCGCGGGTCCAGTCCGACGACGGCGCCGAAGTGCCCAGCGCCCTCCTCGAGCGCAGCGGGCAGGCGTCCGCGCGAGCGCTCCCGACCTGGGTGGTCGTGCCTCGCCGCCGCGTCGAGCTCGCCCGGGGGACGCCTGGGGTGCAGCTCGAGCTCTACCGCTGGGATGGTGCAGGCTTCACCCGCAGCCTGCTCACCGTCGGGGTCGGGGCCCCCCTCGCGGACAGCGGGTGGGTGCTCAGCGAGCTCGGCGACGCCCGCGAGCTCGCGGTCCGGGTGAGCAGCAAGCCAGCCCGTCCTGGCTTCGACCCGCTGCGTTGGCGGACACCCGCCGACCGGCCGCACGAACAACGCTAAGTGCTTTGTGGAAAGCCGATTACGCGGTCATCGCCGCGTCATGGAGGGGTCACCGACGAAAGTCGGGCGGCGCACTCTAAAACCTTTCCCTGCCTAGGGAAGCGTGTTAGCATTCCGCCCGTGGCAATGCCCCCGGCTGACATCCCTGGCAGCGCGCGCTTCGGGATTGGCTGGGCTCCAGAAAGAGCTGAGATCCCCATGTCGAACCCTCGTGCTCGGCTACTGATCGTTGCGTTGATCAGTTGCGCCTTCCTGGGCTGCAGCGGTGAGGAGCAAGCGCCCGCTCCGCGCCAAAAGCCAGCGAAGCCCCAGGCCAAGCCCGACAAGGCCCCCCAACCGGACCCCGAGGTCCTGTTCGCGCCCCCGCCGGACGGCGACGACTTTGGCGGCGGGCAAAACGCGGGCGGCGCGCTGGGCGACCTCGCCAAGGAGCTGACCCTCGCCGAGCAGGAGAAGAAGGCGCTCGCCCTCAACTACCTGAAGACGGGCAAGAACCTCTACATGCAGCTGCGCTACCGCGAAGCGGTGCAGCACCTCAGCCGCGCGACCAAGCTCGACCCGGGCTTGATCGAGGCCCGCAACCTCCTCGACCGCGCGGAGTACATCACCGGCGTCGGCCGCGGCGGTCAGTTCCGCGAGCCCGTGCGGGTCATGGTCGAGCAGCGGCTCGCCCGCCAGGAGCAGGCCAAGATCGAGCTCCAGCGCCTGTTCAACGAGGGCGAGCTGCTCATGAAGCGCGATCGCTTCAACGAGGCCGAGGAGCGCTTCCAGCGGGTCAAGGAAGGCCTGCGCTGGCTGCCCTTCAACATCGACAGCGGCGAGCTCGCGCGCAGCGCCGACGAGCGGATCTCCGAGGCGAAGCTCAAGGGCGCCGAGCAAGAGCGCCTGCGTCGGCAAATGCTGCGTGACGCGGCCGCCCGCAGCTCGGAGTACGAGCGCGCCAACCGGCAGCGCGCCCTCGAGGCGAGCGTTCGCGCGCTCTACGAGAACGCCAAGGACGCCTTCCGCGCCAACCAGTTCGACAAGTGCATTCGCCTCTGCGAAGACATCCTCCGTCGCCGCCCCGACCACGCCGAGGCTGGGCGCCTCTCGGAGCGCGCCGAGGAGGCGGCCTACCGCCACCGCGTGAAGCAGAGCTACCGCGACCGCGTCGAGCACCTCCGCCGCCAGCTGGAGTGGGTCGAGCAGTCGGCGATCCCGACCCAAGTCCTCTATCAGTTCCCCAGCCCCGAGGAGTGGGCGCGGGTCAGCGCGCGTGACACCGGCCTCGAGAGCCTGCTGCGTCGCGGCGAGCAGACCGACGAGGAGCAGGAGATCAACAGCCGGCTGAACACCCAGCCCCTCGACCTCGACTTCCCCCGCGAGACCACCTTCGAGGACGCGCTCGAGTTCTTGCGCCAGGTCACTGGGCTCAACTTCGTGCTCTCCAAGGGCGCCAAGGAGCTCGTCGAGAACGAGAGCCCGAACATCGCGTCGGGCCTCAAGGTCAACCAGGTCAAGCTCGGTAACGCCTTGAGCCTGATCCTCGACGCGGTCGGCGGCTCGCTGCAGTGGCGGGTCGAAGACGGCGTGGTGAAGATCTACAGCGGCGAAGACGAGGTCGAGGAGCTGATCCTGCGCTTCTACGACGTCACCGAGATCGTCAACTCGCCCCCGGACTTCCCGGCCCCGACCCTCGGCCTGAACCTGGGCACGATCGGCGGCGCCGGCGGCGGCGGCGGCGGCGGGAACATCCTGAACCTCGACGAGGGCGACGACGAGTCCTCGGGCGGGTTCACGTCCGACACCCTGGTCGACCTGGTCAACACCCGGCTCGGCGAGAGCGACGACGAGGGCTCGGTCGAATACTCGGGCGGAATCCTGATCGTGCGCAAGCCGCTCGAGGCGCACAAGCGGATCATCAAGCTGCTCGACGCGCTGCGCGAGACCGTCGGCGTCATGGTCACCGTCGAAGCCCGCTTCGTGCAGATCCAACAGAACATGCTCGAGCACGTGGGCATCGACATCGTCAACCAGGGTCAGTCCCCGGTCGCGCTGCCCCCGGACACCTTCGGGCGAATCAACAACCCCCGCGGCCTCGGCGGCGGACCCGGCGCGGTGAACGTCGGCTACAACTACACCGACCGTCAGGGCCAGGCGAACGTGCGCGGCGCGATCACCAACACCCTGAGCTCCTTGGCCCCCGCTGGGCTCCCGTTCAACATCACCCCCTCGGGTGGGCTGGCGCTGCAGTACAACTTCCTCGACGACTTCCAGCTCCAGGCCTTGATGGACATGGTCCGCAAGACCCAGCGCCAAAAGGTCGTCAACGCGCCCAGGATCACGGTCTTCAACGGCCAGCGCTCCCACGTGCTGAACATCAACCAGCGCGCTTACATTCAAGACGTCGAGGTCAACCAGACCGGCGTCATTCCGGTGCTCAACCCCGTGATCGGCGTGCTCAACGCGGGCGCGATCCTCGAGGTGCGCCCGGCGGTGAGCCACGACCGGCGTTACGTCACGATCGAGGTCCAGCCGACGCTGGCCACCGAGCTCCAGCCGCGGATTCCGGCGCCGGTGACCCTGGCCAACGGCTTCACCTCGATCCCGATCGAGCTCCCCGTGATCACGGTGCAAAAGCTGCGGGCCACCGTGACGGTTCCCGACGGCGGGACCGTGCTCCTCGGTGGGCTGAAGAACTACGACGAGTTCGAGGGGGAGATCGGCGTACCGTTCCTGGTGAACGTGCCGCTGCTCAACAACCTCTTCCGGCGCCAGGCTTTCCACAAGCTCAAGTCGAGCCTGGTGGTCCTGATCAAGGCGGACATCACCGTCGCGCGCGACGAGGAGCGTCGCCGCTTCGGGAAGTAGGACCGAGAGGACGGACGGCGCCCCTCAGCGGGGCGCTGGCTCACGGAGGGCCTGGGACCGTGGTCAATCCTCCCGGCTTGGGGTAACCTCATGGCTCTGAACAGCACGCGCGCCAGGCCCGGCGCGCGCTGTCGTTTCGACCCATCGGGAACTAGCTGAGGTCTGGCGGGGTATCGATCAGCATGAAACGCATGAACTTCCATTTTCCACTCCTGTCGCTCGCCCTCGTGGCGGCGGTCGCCCACGGCGCCGACAGCGAAGTCGTGCTGACCAACGGCGACACCATCGAGGCCGACGAGATCGTCGAGGCGACCTGTGAGAAGGTCGTGATCAAGGGCTCTCGCGGCACGCAAAGCTTTGAGGTGCATGAGGTCGCCCGCGTCGTCGACGGGAGCGACAGCCGGCTCAACCGGGCCCTGCGCGAGGCGGCCAAGGGCGACTACACCGAGGGCCGCGGCGCGTTGATCGACGCGATCAAGAAGGGCGAGCGCACCTCGCGCCCCTACGCGGAGTTCTTCCTCGGCGAGTTCTTCGAGCAAAACGGCAAGACGAGCTCCGCGATCAAGGCCTACCTCAACGTCGCCAAGCACGACGCGCGGCACTTCTACGCCGCCGAGGGGCTCTACCGGGCGCACCGCCTGCAGCTCGCCAGCGGGGAGAAGGCCGAGGCGCTCAAGTCGCTCGAGGATCTCGCCTCCGGCAAAATGGGCGCGTTCTGGAAGGAGAAGGGCGGCTTCGCCCTGGCCCAGCTCGAGCTCAACAGCAAGCCCGCCGACGCGCTCAAGACCTTCGAGTCGCTTTCGAAGAGCGCGCGCTCCGAGGAGATCAA
This sequence comes from Planctomycetota bacterium, assembly GCA_020425635.1. GTDB lineage: Bacteria > Planctomycetota > J058 > J058 > J058 > JAGQRJ01. The sequence goes on from JAGQRJ010000552.1 coordinate 9,372, forward strand.
GGAGCTCGCCAAGTGCGGCGTGGCGCAAGCCTCGATCAACAGCGGGGGCGACGCCAAGCAGGCGCTGACCCGCCTCGAGGGCGTCTTGGGCCGCACGAGCTCGCCCGCGGTCAAGGGCTACGCGCTCAAGGGGGTCGCCGACTGCCTGGCCAAGGACGGCAAGAACGACGAGGCCATGCTCACCTACCTCAAGAGCATGCTCCTCTACCCGAGCAACGCCCAGGCGGGCGCGGCCGCCGCCGGCGCCGCGAAGGTCTCCCAGGCCCTGGGCCTCGGCGCCGAGGGCCGCCTGCAGCAGCTGGCCAACTCGCCGATCGGCGCGCCCGACTACGTAGGCGACAAGCCCGACTTCGAGGTCCTGCTGCGCTGCATGCAGAACGTCTCGGCGAACATCGTGCTCAAGTACGGGCCCGAGGCGGCCAAGTCCGCCCCCGCCGCCGAGAAGGCTGACCTCGAGTTCCTCAGCGCCGACGCGCTGCGGATCGTGGGCAGCAACAACAACGACCCCGCGAAGCTCAAGGAATACGAAGAGAAGCTCAAGGAGCTGCGCAAGAAGTATCCCAACCACGACCGCGCGCAGAACGCCGGCGTCGACACCTTCCTCGCGGCCAAGGACCGGGCGCTGGCCAAGATCGCCCTGGCCGAGGAGGAGAAGGACGCGGCCAAGCGCGAGTCCATGCTCAAGGAGGGGCGCGCGCTGTTCGACGAGGTCCTCGAGCCCATGCAGAAGCAGATCAAGGACTGGTCGAGCGAGATCTCGCGCATGCTCGACAAAGAGGTCGAGATCGACCCCAACGACGCGGCCGCGCAGAAGGCGGCCGCCGACAAGCGCAAGGAGCTCGAGTTCCAGCGCGACAAGGCGAACCTGCTCTACTCCGAGGCCCTGCGCTCCTACGCCGAGACCTACGACCCCGGGAGCAAAGAGCGCAAGGAGCGCCTGACCACGCTGATCGACGTCTACGGCGACCTGATCGACAACTGCGGGATCTGGTTCTTCCGCTGCGAGGCCTCCCTCGGCATGGGGCAGGTGCTGCTCGCCCTCGAGCGCTATGAGGACGCGATCCCCACCTTCCAGGAGGTCGTGGAGTACGGGCGCCCCGAGTGGGACCTCAACCACCCCTCGGTCGACGCCGAGCAGCGCGAGTGGGCCACGGGGCTGATCCGCGACTTCGTGATCCGCGGCTACTACGGCTGGATCCAGGCGCTCAACATGTCGGGCAACGGCAAGGAGGCGTTCAAGGTCATCAGCAAGATCGACGAGAACGAGTTCGCCACGGGCTGGCGCGACCACAACGCGGGGATCCTGATCACCTTCGGCGCCTCCAAGGCGCTCGCGGGCATGGGCCGCGGCTCGGAGGGCGCCGGCCAGCTGTTCGACATCATCAAGAAGGACAAGGCCGACCCCAACAGCCCCAAGATCCCGAGCCTCGGCATGAGCCGCCTAGGCGCCGGGGCCTGCAAGGCGCTGAGCGAGCTCTCCGACCAGACCGGCGGCGAGATCTACACCCCGGAGATCCAATACCACGTGGGGATCGGCTACTTCCTCCGCGAGCGCCGGGCGGCCGCGATCTCGGCCTTCAAGGGCGTGCTGACCGCGGCGCAGACCCGCAGCGAGCGCGAGGAGTGGGTGCCCAAGGCGGTGCAGGAGATCGGCAAGCTCCTGTTCAACCAGGAGCGCTACCTCGAGGCGACCCTCGCCTACGAGACGATCTTCTCCGAGTTCCCCGACCACCCCGACGCCAAGAACGCCGTGCGCTACGCGCTCTCGGCCGCCAAGCAGGCCGTGGAGCAGTTCGGGGAAGACGTCGCCAACAAGGACACCCCGATCGCCGAGCTCTACACCCGGATCCAGCTCAAGGGCGCCGAGGTCGACGAGGACGCCGCGATCAAGGTGTTCATGAACGACGCCGCCGAGCAGCAGAAGAAGGGGCGCTGGATCGAGGCCGCCAAGGCCTACCTGAAGGTGCCCGACGAGAAGGACGGCAAGCCCGTCCGCATGAAGGCCAACGCGGAGGCCAACGCCGGCTACTGCTTCTTCAAGGCCTTCGAGAAGAGCAAGGACGACAAGCAGCTCAAGCAGGCGCGCGACACGCTGCTCAACGCGGGGCGCCTGGCCAAGAAGCTCAACGACGACGAGTCCTTCGCCCTGGCTTGCTACTACCTCGGCCAGCTCGAGAACGAGACCGAGAACTTCAAGGCCGCCGAGGCCGCCCTCCGTCCCTTCGACACCGACCTCGCCAACACCCAGCGGGTCGTGCCCGCGCGCTACGAGCAGGTCAAGGCCTACCTCGGCCAGAACGAGCTCTCCAAGGCCGAGGAGTGCTTCGATCGGGTCGCAGACAAGACCAGCGACCGCTACTTCCAGTACATCGCCTACACGCTCATGATCGACGTGCGCGAGCGCGCGACCAAGACCGAGGAGGTCCCCGCCTCGCGCGCGCTGAACGCCAAGGCCGCGAAATACGCCAAGGCCTGGTTCGGCTCGACCGACCGCGAGAAGCTGAAGGACGTCCACTACTGGCTCGTGTCCTCGATCCTGTTCACCGGCGGCGAGTTCGAGGCCGTGGTCGAGTGCTACAAGGAGCTGTTCAAGCGCTTCCCCCGCCCGGCCCTCGACGGCAACAAGGAGGCCAGCGAGGCCAACGAGAAGTACGACCGGGCCGAGGCGCGGCTGGGCTTCGCGCTCCACGAGCTGGGGCGCCACAAGGAGGCCCTCGACCTTCTGCTCCCGCTGTCGCAGGTGATGTACGCCATGTCACGCAACAAGGTCGCGAACCTGCGCGGGACCTTCGTCGAGCGCGTGCGCGACAAGGCGCTCAACAAGTGGTTCATTTCGCTCGAGGTCGACGGCAAGCCCGAGCGCTTCCTCGAGCTGAGCGGCGGCGGCACCAGCTACAACGGCGTCCCCGAGGCGAAGAAGGACGACTTCTCCGACACCGACCGCCGCGACCTGGTGCTCACCATGAAGCGCGACCCAATGGTCGTGGTCACCACGGCGCACGCGGCCTGGGCCCTGTATCAGAAGAACAAGGACCCGAAGCTGCTCGCCGACACGGTGACGAGCGCCTACAACGAGCTGCGCTACGTCATGCAGCGCGTGGTCGACGAGAGCTACTGGCAGCGGCTGTGCCTCGACACGCGCTACGAGCAGACCGACTACCTCATGGCCAAGTGGGAGGCCGACGTGACCTACCTGCGGATCAAAATGGCCCGTGAGGAGTGGGCCGAGGTCGCCGGCGACATCGAGACCATGAAGCAGCTCAAGACCTTCGACGCCGCGCCGAAGCCGATCCAAGGCGAACTCGACGAGATCCTCAAGCAAGCGAAGGGGAAGCAGTAATGGCTGGTCTGGACCGCGCCGCCGCCCTCACCCTCTGCCTCGTGGGCCTGGCCTGCCTGCCCGCCGAGGCCCAGAGCCGGCGGGGCCGCACGCCCCCCAAGCCCAACGGCGGAGACAAGGTCGAGCCCTCCCGGGGCACGATCGTCACCGAGCGCAGCGAGATCGCCGGGGCGCTGATCAAGGAGGAGAAGTTCGCCGGGATCAAGTACGCCACCGACCGCCGCGGCCGCGACGAGAAGACGATCCGCGGCGAAGACGTGCTCGAGATCCGCTTCGACGACGCTCCCCCCGAGTTCATGAGCGGCATGAGCCAGCTCCGCTCGGGGCGCTACGACCGCGCGGCGGAGTCCTTCGCCGCGGCGCGCAAGGCCCCCCTGGCCTGGGTCGAGGCCCACTGCACGCTCTACGTCGGTGACGCCAAGCGTCTGGCCGAAGACTACGCCGGGGCGATCCCGGAGTACGAGAAGCTGCTCAAGGCCGACGCGGACCACTTCCTCGCCCCCGCCGCGATCTACGGCCTCGGCCTCGCCCAGGCGGGCGACGGCAAGCTCAGCGCGGCCCTCGACACCTTCAAGAAGCTCGATCGCGGCTTCGGCGACCGCTGGCGCGTGAAGGGCAAGATCGGCGAGGGCAACGCCTACCTCGCCCAGAAGAAGTTCACCGAGGCGCTGACCGCCTTCGGTATCGCGCGCGACCAGGCGGGCCGCGGCCCGCTGCGCAGCGAGGCCGTGGTCGGCATGGGCAGCGCCTACGTGCTCAGCAAGCAGTACGAGAAGGCCAACAAGCTCTTCGACGACCTCCTGCGCGACACGACCCTCGACCCCGAGGTCGCCGGCGCCGCCTGGGCGGGCCGCGGCGACATTCGCTACGCGGAGGCCGAGCAGGAGAACATGGACAAGAACGCGCTCAAGAAGGCGCTGATCGCTTACCAGACCTGCGCGACCCAGTTCGCAGGCGTAAGCGCTTACGCCAAAGCGCTCTACATGTCCGCCCAGATCTACCGGCGCCTGGGCATGGAGAAGCTCGCGGGTTTCATGGAGCAGGAGCTACTCGACTCCCGCCCCGGAAGCCCCTGGGCGAAGAAGCTCAAGCGTTGACCCCGATGGTTTCTGACACAATGCGGACCATGCGGGGCTTGCAAACCGATAACTACATGTCATTTAATGAATTCCGCACGGACGGGGCGAGGTCCCCCGCGTCCAAGGAGAGTTCGGCTTCGTGATCACCAAAGCCCAAGTTTCAGCCCTGTTCAGGGTCGCCCTGCTTCTCGCCTGTATGGCGATCTTCGCCGACGTCGGCTTCGCCCAGGACGACGCTGCCCCTTCCAAGGGCGAGTCCATGACGGCGCTCGACTTCATCAAGTACGGCGGCCTGATCGGCGGCGTCTTGATCGCTGCCTCAGTCGCCGGACTGGGTATGTCGATCGAGCGCGCGATCGGCCTCAAGCGCGACAACATCGTGCCGCCGCACGTCCTCGACCAGCTCGAGGGCTTGTTCGAGGAGGAGGAGTTCGAGGAGGCCATGACGGTGTGCGAGTCGCAGCCGTGCTTCCTCACCAACGTGATCGCCGCGGGCTTGCCCAAGATCGGCACCAGTTGGGAGAACATCTCCGACAGCATGCGCGAGGTCGGCGACTTCGAAGCCACCAAGCTGCAGCAGTCGATCTCGTACATCAACCTGATCGTGAACACCGCCCCCATGATCGGGCTGTTCGGGACGGTGACCGGCATGATCGGCGCGTTCCAGGTGATCGCGAGCGCGAAGACCGCCCCCTCTCCGAAGGAGCTGGCCGGCGGCATTCAGCAGGCGCTCGTCACCACCTGCATGGGGCTCGCGGTCTCGATCCCCTTCGCCTTCGTCTACTTCTACTTCCGCAACAAGGTGCAGCGCCAGATCCTCGAGGTCGCGGCGATCTCCGACGAGCTCATGGATCGCTTCAAGGAGTAGGCAGGAACACGGCAGGCCCCCGAGCGTAGAGAGGAGATCGCAGCAGCATGGCAAGCAAGTCGCGCGTCCAGCAGGACCCCGAGCCGAAGCTCGACCTGACCCCCATGATCGACATCGTGTTCAACCTGATCATCTTCTTCATGATCGTGTCGGACATGTCGAACCTCGACATGGAGGAGATCGCGCTGCCCTTCGCCGACCAGGCCCAGAAGGCCGAGGGCGCGAAGGGCGGAGACGAGATCACCCGCACGATCGTGGTGAACATCCTCTCCAGCGGGAAGATCCGGATCCGCGGCAAGGACATGAACGCGGACCCGACGCAGAAGGCCAGCGGCAACATGTGGCTGGGGGACTACTTCCGCACCGAGGTCGCCGGCTACAAGGTCGAGCCCGCCGACGAGAACGGGGTCAAGGCCTCCGCGCTCGAGGTCAACATTCGCTCGGACCGCGGCGCCCCCTTCAAGTACGTGCAGCAGGTCTTCGACGCCTGCATTGGCTACCCGAACGAGACCCCCCGCGCTCCGATCTACAAGACCAGCTTGGCTGCCTCGCCAGACAAGAAGGAATAGGACGATTCCATGGCCCGTGCACGGCGCAAAATGGAAATGGACGAAGTCGAACTGGAGCTCACGCCCATGATCGACGTCGTGTTCAACCTCCTGATCTTCTTCATGCTGCAGAAGTTCCAGACGACGGAGGGGATCATTCAGGCCTACCTCCCGAAGAACCGCGGCATGGGCTCGGGCACGCCGAGCCTCGACCTCAACGAGGTCCGGATCAAGTGCCTCTACCGCGACAAGTCCAACCGCAAGGTCAACGCCGACGAAGGCGGCTTCGTGGTGATCAAGGTCGGCGACGACCAGTTCAACAAGCCGGGCGAGCTCGAGATCCCGAACCCCGAGGCGCACCCGATCTGGGAGCGCCTGCAGAAGAAGCTCCAGGACTTCAAGGGCACCTACAAGGGCAAGAACGAGAACGGGCTCCCCGTGATCATCGACTCGCGCAAGCAGGTCCCCACGATGTACGTGGTGTTCGTGCTGAACGAGGTCGTGCGCGCCGGGATCAAGGACGTCACCTTCGCCGCCCC
>JAGQRJ010000553.1 GCA_020425635.1 Planctomycetota bacterium
CCCCTCGCTCGCGAAGTCGCCCGCTTCTCGCCACGCGCGCTCACGCGCCCTCAACCTGGAGTCGGCCATGGGCCCTCCCTTCGCGGTTCGCTTCTTGCCCTACGGCTGACGCCGCGAGGAGGGCGGGGTGTCGCCCTCCGGCCTGACGCTGTCTGAGGGCCGCCCGCCCACCCACGGAATCTTGTGGAAACGGTGAGAGGTGGCCCCGGACAACCGCGTATTGAGGGCAGAGCCGAGCGCGCACATGCGCGCAGGGGCACAAGGAGACACGGCATGCTCACGACACGATCAGCGCCTGCCCTGATCGCGCTGCTCGCGCTGGCCACCCCCGCCCTGGCCCAGACCAAGGTCGTGCTCGTCGGCGTCGACCAGGCGACCCAGCGCGAGCTCGGCCCGTTTGGGGGCAGCTACCGCGCCCACCACGCGACCCTGATCGAGCGCCTCAACCGGGCCCGCGCGAAGGGGATCGCCTTCGACGTCTACTTCCCCCCCAACCCCGAGCAGGTGGAGGGCACCCGCCGACTCGCCGACGCGGCCGCGCGGAGCGTCGCAGGCGGGGTCCCCGTGGTGATCGCGGTCGGGGCGCCGCCGGAGTCGAAGGGGAAGGAGCCGAAGCTGATTCCAAACGACCCGATCTTTCGAGGAAAGGGGATTGGAGAGGGGGCGATCGTGCTCGTTCGTGAGCGTTCGGGGGTCATGAGCCGTGGCGGCCTGGCGACCTTGCGCACGGTAGGCGGCTATCGACCGCTCGCCGAGGAGCTCGCCCTGCGCACCGGGGTCCTGGCCGAGGGGGAGCTCGAACGTCTGGGGCTCGTGGAGGAGGTCCCCACCGCCGCCAGCTTGTTCGGAGGAACGGTCACCCAGGCCGCGCTGCGGCCTGGGTTCAGCGACACGCCACCCGGGTCGGTGACCACGGTGAGCTACGCAGACGTCCTCAACGGGCGGGTCGGCCGGGACGTCCTCGAGGGAGCCCTGGTTCTGGTGGGCCTGAACGACGGAAAACAGGACATGATCCGCGATCCCGACCCCAGCGGCAGCCCCACCCTGAAGAGCCTCCCCGGCGTCTTCGCCCACGTAGCGCTCCTGCAGCGCGCGGTCCGGGCGGCCGAAGCCAAGCCGCAGGCCCAGGTCTCCGCCAAGCGCCCGACGACCCGGGGCCTGCTGGGAGCCCTCGGAACGCGATAGCTCGCCAACGGTCCTCGTGGGCCGCCCGCGTCAGGCGCGTTGACGTCCCGCGCGACCCAGGCCAGGATCGCGGCGTGGAGGACGGCATGCCCGACGACGACGAGCTCGACGCGCGCCTGGCCGCGCTCGAGCGCGAGGTTCACGACGAGCGCACCGCGGCGGAGCTGGCGGCCCTCGAGGCCTTGCGCGAAGAAGAGCGCGAGCTGGCGGCGCTGCGCGCCCACCTCGCGCGCCTCCAGCGCGAGCACCGCGACGCGGTGTCCGAGGTCCTCGGGGCCTACGCCGAGGACGACCCCGAGCCCGGGGTCTCCGCCGCGCCCAGGCCGCGCGCGCAGCCTGGCGCGAGGCGCGACACCTCGGTCCGCCTCGACGTCGACCTCTACGCGCGCCTCGACCAGCTCGCCGGCGAGCAGGGGCGCAGCGTCCAGGCGCTGTGCGCCGACGTGCTCGACGGCTACATGCGCAGCCGCAAGGTCGCCCCGCCCACGGACGAGGCCGACGTCACCCCGTCCTAGCCGCTTCGTCTCCTCCTTCGAGCGAGGGGCCCGTGCGCGGGACGAGGTTTGGGCCGCCGCTGGCGACGTCGGAGAGGACCCGCGCGACGTGGCTGATCCCAGGCAAGCGCAGCAACCAGCTGAGGTAGGCCCAGAGCAGGTTCACGTGCTCGAGCACCCGCAGCACGGCGATCAACCCCTCGGCCTCGAGCAGGCCGTCGTCGGCGGCGTAGGTCACCCGCGCCAGGTCGCGGCTGGGGTGCTGCTGCGCCGGCACGAAGCGCACGCCCGCTGGCTGCTTGCGGCTGAGCCAGCGCATGAGCTGCTCGCAGGGGCCGCAATCCGCCGCGTAGTAGAGCGTCGCCGGGGGCGGAGCGTGGGGGCGCCAGCGCGGCACGAACGCGCGCACCCCGCCGCGGTAGCTGCTCCAGGCCTCGCCGTAGCGCCGGCTCAGCTGGCCGCGCTCTTGCCAGGCCGCGACGCTGGCTCCGAAGGCGACCGTCATGGCGCCAGCGAGGGCGACGGGCGCGCTGTGCAGGACCCCGCCCCACGCGACGAGCAAGGCTGCCATGAAGGTCTGCATGGGGTTGGCGAGGTACGCGTAGGGCCCCGAGCGGATCAAGACCCGGGGCGGGTCGTAGGGCAGCGGGGTCCCGCCGCCGCGCTCGGCGAACTCCTGCACCGCGCTGAGCGCCGGGACCGCGACGAGCAGCAGGAGCTGGATCGTGACGGCGAGCTGCGTGCCCGTGAGCGCGCTCAGCGAGCCCCAGGAGCCCCCCGTCTCCTGGAGCACGGCCGCCGGCACGACCCCCAGGGTCAGCCCCGCGAACGCCCCCGCGAGGAGCAGCACCCGCGGCCCCAGTTGCGCGTCGTCCCGCGTCCAGCGCGCGAGGAGGAGCCCGGGCAGCGCGCACACGGCCAGCGCGAGCGCCTCGCCCCAGAGCCACCCGGGACCGAGCACCACGACCGGCGCGCACCACGGCATGAGCAGCACGTCGACGCCGAGCAGCAGCCCGAGCACGACCGGGAGCGGCCAGCGTCGTAGGAGCAGCGCGGGCAGCGGCCCCCACAGCAGGCACCACGCGAGCCAGAGGTCGACGGGCACGCCGAGGAGCGTTCCGCCCTCGACCTCGAACCGCCACCACCCGACGCGCGCCGCGAGCACGTTCAGCGCGAGCAGCGCGGGCGCGTTCCAGGCCGCGGCCAAGAACCCGCCCAGCGTGCGCCGGCGGTGCCCCCGACGCCAGGCCACGACCGCCACGGTCAGCACGAGCGGGAGCATGAGGCCCAGCGAACGGACGAGCACGATCCAGCTCACCGCGGCCCCTCGATCAGCTCCGCGCAGAGGTGCTCCAGCGCCAGGCGCACGCCGTAGCGCTCCCAGGGCCCGAAGTACCACGCCGGGTCGAGCAGGCGCTCGTAGCGCGCGGACCAGGTCACCCGCGTGCGCCCGCTCGCGTCGCGCGCCCAGCGGACCTCGACCTCGCGCCAGGCGAGCCAGTGAGCCACGGGGCTGGTGTCGGACACACAGCGAAAGCGCACGAGCCCCGGCGCCTGCGCGACGACCTCGAGCAGCAAGTCGCCCTCCCCCTCGCCACCGGCGAAGTGGATCCGGCGCGCGTCGCCGACGGCGAGCCCCGCGCCTGCGCATTCGACCGGAAGCGGGAAACCCAGCTTCAAGAACAAGGGCAGCTCGCCCGCGAAGCGCGGGGTGCGGGCCAGGCGCTGCGCCACCTCGCTCGGCGCGAGCTCCAGCGAGCGCTCGACCGCGACGACGTTCGTGCGTGGAAACGACAGCGCCGGGACCACCCCCTCGAGGCTCATGAGCAGCAGCACCCCTGCGCCGACGCAGGCCGTGGTCTTGCCGCCCTTCCCGGCTCCCCCGGGCCTGCCGCCTGGCCGGTTCCAGCCGCGCAGGGCGTCGGCCGAGAGCCCCACCGCGATCCCCACGGCGTAGAACAGCGGCGCGGCCATGAGCACGCAAATGAAGCCCTCGCCGAGCGCGATCCCCGAGAGCAGGAGCGCGAGGGTCGTCCCCTTGAGCGCCATGCCCGTGACCGAGCGTGGACGCGGGGTGAAGGCGAGGACGCTCGCCAGGAGCGCGGGCAGCCCAATGAACAGCGCCGCGGTCTGCTCGAGCCCACCCGCCACCAACACCCGGTAGCCCACCGAGAACAGGGTCAGGCCGAACACCAAGGCGATCAGCGCGGCGCGGGCCCCCGCGCGAGCCGGCGGCAGCGGCGGCGCCACCTCTGGCCAGGGGCCGGTTTGCACCGCCGGGCGCACGCCACCTCGCTCCGTGGGCTCGAGGACCTGCGTGGCGCTGCACGTGCTGCACGCGCCGTGGTCGTCCCAGCAGTCGGTGTGGTGGCGCGCCAGGCACGCCGCGCAGGCCAGCCAACGGTCGCCTTCGAGATCGACCGCTTCATGGCAGAACGGACAACGCAGCGGCTGGATTCGACTGAAGTTCGAGTGGGGGTGGGTCTGGTCCATGGCGACGTGATTGTGCCACGGAACCCAGCCCGCACTTCTCACCACTCGCTCCGATCGTGGACTCGAAATGCGGCCAACTCCGGGCGCAGCCCGCCTGCCTCGCAGGCGGCTAGCCCCGCTACTCCCGAGAGAGCCGGAGCGCAGAGAGCAGGCAGCTGGACCGCAACCCCAAGTGCATGTACGTAGCCAGGGAGCGCGCCTCGGTTCCTAGCTGGCGGGAGTCAAGGTCGCGTCGAGGACCTCGCGCACCATGCTCCGCAGATCCGCAATGTCGATCGGTTTGGGCAGGAACATGACCTGCTCGCCGTCCACTCCGTGGCTCATGATCCGCGAGTCCGTATAGCCCGAGGTGTAGAGCACCCGCGCACCCTTGCGCTTCGTTGGGAGGTTCGCGATGAACTCCTTGCCGCCCATGCCCGGCATGACGACGTCGGTGAGGATCAGGTCGATCGTCCCAGCGTAGTCCTCGCAGATCGCGAGCCCTTCACGCGCGTTGGCGGCCAGGAGCACGGTGTAGCCTTGGCTCCCAAGGGCCTCGAGCATGACCCCCCGGACGACGGCCTCGTCCTCCACGACGAGGATCGTCTCATTACCCGCCCCAGGCTGGCGCATGGGCTCCGCCACTGGGGCCGGCGCGCCGGCCGGCAACGAGACCCGCGGCAGGTAGAGCTTGAACAGGGAGCCACCCCCGAGCCTGCTCTCGGCGCAGATCGCCCCACCGCTCTGCTTGACGAAGCCGTGGACGCTCGCCAGCCCTAACCCAGTGCCCTTTGCGGGATCCTTGGTGGTGAAGAACGGCTCGAAGATATGGCTCAGCGTGTCCGCGCTCATGCCCGTCCCGGTGTCGGAGACGCTGATCAAGACGTAGTCCCCGGGCTTGAGCTCGGCTTCGATCGCTTCGGCCCCGGCCTGGCTGAGGTGAACGCCAGCAGTCGCGATCCGCAGCTTGCCCCCGGTGGGCATGGCGTCTCGGGCGTTGATCGCGAGGTTGACGATCGCCTGCTCCGTCTGCACGGGGTCCACGAACACCGGGCCGATCCCTACCCCGGGGTAGATCTCGAGATCTATGTCCTCGCCGATCAGTCGTCCGAGCAGAGCGCTGGCGCTGGCCAGGACGGCGTTCAGATCCAGGACCTTCGGCGTGAGGATCGACTTACGCCCAAAGGCCAAGAGCTGCCGCGTGAGCACCGCAGACTGCTCCCCCGCCTCGCGAATCGTCTTCAGGAAGGACTGCACCGGGTGGTCGGGCGGGAGCTTGTGCGCTGCGAGGTCGGAGAACCCCAGGATCGCGGAGAGCATGTTGTTGAAGTCGTGGGCCACTCCACCTGCGAGCCTGCCGATCGCCTCGAGGCGCTCCGCCTGCGCCAGGCGCTCCTGGGTCGCCTCGAGCTTGGCGGTGGTGCGCCGCAGGTTGCTGTGTGACCGCTTGAGCTCGCGCAAGGAGGCCTTGCGCTCGGTCACGTCCTCGACCGTAACGAGCACGCAGACCCCCTCGTCGAGCTGACTGACCCTGCGCGCGTTGATGTTGAGCGTGCGCAGCCCCAGCCGCGGCAGCTCCTGCTCGACCTCCCAGTCGAAGGCGAGGCGCCCGTCTTCGTGTCCGACGAAGAGCGCCTTCACCATGCTCAACAACGGTTCTTGCGCCCAGCGCCCTCCGTCGAGCTCGGACAGCGCCAGCCCGAGGAGCTCGTCGCGCCGGAGGTTCGGGCGGAACATTTCGACGTAGGTGCGGTTGAGCGACATGACCCGCAGCTCGGAATTGAGCACCACCAGAGGCGAGCGCGACGAGTCGACGATCTCGGCGTAGAGCTGGGCGTAGGGCAGCTGACCGACGCTGGCCTTCCACCCGAGCAGCAGCCACACCGCCACTGCCCACACGACGCCTACCGACAAGCTCGTCTCGAGGACTCCGACGAGGCTCAGCTGGGTAGCGTCAAGGAACAGCCCTGCGCCTGCACAGAGGGTCGCGAGCGTCGCGGCTACCAGGGTGGAGAGCGGGCTGCCGTCGACCGCGCGGGCCGCGAGGACCGCGACGACGCAGGACAGCCCGGCCTCGGCCCCGCCGACCACCTCGAAGGCGAGCAGGCCACCACAGACCGCGACGGCCACGAGAATCCCGAGTGGGGTACGTGTCGAGTAGGCTAACAGCGCAGGCTCCTCAACTCAGGGTCGGCCCATTTAGAATGGCGATTAGCCCGTCGGGATTCAACGCCTAGCGCAGGATCAAGGCAAGAGTTAGACCCGGTAGCGCTGAATCAAGCGCGCCGCCTGACCTCCGTAGCTCCCGCCGAACAGGTTGAAGTGGTTGAGCACGTGGTAAAGCTCGTAGAGCCCCAGCCGCTCGCGCCACCCGTCGCGTAGGGGGTAGGCCTCGGCGTAGGCGGCGAACACCCGCTGCGAGAACCCGCCGAACAGGGACATCATGCCCAGCTCGGCCTCGCGGTGACCGTAGTAGGCCGCTGGATCGATCAACGCGGGCTGACCGCCCGCGCCCACGTAGAGGTTGCCCGACCACAGGTCCCCGTGGATCAAGGCCGGTGGCTCTTCGTCGTCGAGCCACTCGGGCAGCCGCTCGAGCAGGGCCTGCCCCGCGCGGAACGCGTCGGCGGGGAACCCCGCCGCGCGCGCGAGGGCGAGCTGGTGGGCCAGCCGGCGCTCGCGGTAGAAGTCGGTCCAGCGCGGGAGCCAGCCGTTGGGCTGCGGCGTGGCCCCGCAGTAGCCGTCGCAGGCGAAGCCGAAGGCCTCGGCGCTCGCGCGGTGCAAGGCGGCCAGGCCGCGCCCGAGGGCCTCGTCGAAGCCCGCGCCACGCGAGCCGGGCTCGAGGTGCTCGAGGATCAAGAACGCGGCCCCCGGCTCGTCCGAAGACGCGAGCACGCGCGGGATCCGCAGCGCCTCCTGGACGTCGGCCAGCGCAGCCAGACCCGCCGCCTCGGCCGCGAACTGCCCCGGCAGCGGGCGGTCGTTCCACTTGACGAACCACGACGTCCCCGCGACCTCGCAGCGCGCCGCCTGGTTGATACAGCCGCCGCTCAGCGGGCGGAGCTCGAGGGTCGCGACCGGGACCTCGAGGGCGGCGGCGAAGGCCGCGCGCAGGGCGGCGTCGCGCCGGCTCACTCCAGCCCAGCGAGCAGCGCGCGGCAGGTGCGCTCGACCATGGCGAACACCTCGTCGAACCCGCCCGGACCGCCGTAGTAGGGATCGGGGACGTCCCCGTCGCCCTCGGGGTCGTAGCTGCGGAAGCGCACGAGCTTGGCGCGCGCGTCCTTGGGGCGCCGCGCCCGGAGGTCGCGGAGGTTGGCCGCGTCCATGGCCAGGATCAGGTCGAAGCGCTCGAAGTCGTCGGCCCGCACCTGACGCGCGCGCTGGCCCGCCAGCGAGACCCCGTGCTTCGCCGCCACCGCGCTGCTCCGCGGGTCGGGGGCCTCCCCCGCGTGATACGCCGCGGTCCCCGCCGAGTCGGCCTCGACCGCCAGCTCGAGCTCGCGGGCGAGGTGACGCAAGACCCCTTCGCCCAGGGGCGAGCGGCATATGTTCCCCAGACACACGAACAGGACGCGGGTCATGCCCTCCTCCTAACAAACGTAAGTATAGGCCAGACTTATGCATGGCGCGTCCGACGCCGGCGGCCTAGGCTGAATCCCAGGCGGAGAGCAAGCAAGGCACGGGGAGGTGCGTCGGGTTCTTATGGGCGCTGCTGGAGGAGAAACCGGAACCGGAAGGGTGCGCCGCTCGGCCAGCGAATACGAGCAGGCGAAGTCGATCATCAAGCGCATGCGCCTCAACAAGGAGCAAGCGAAGGACGTCGCCCGCCGCGCCTACGAGTCCGACCTCAAGAACGGCCGCCCCGACATAGCGCTCAAGTGCGCCAAGGAATACGACCTCAGCGACGCCTACCTGACCCGCGCCGCCACCGTGCTCTTCATGGAGCTGATCAACCGGCGCAACTACCCCAAGGCCCTCGAGATCGCGCGCAGCTACAACCTCGCCCACGGCGGCAAGCAGGCCCAGCGCGCCCTGGCCAAGGCGGGCGCGCTGAAGGACGCCGAGGCCCAGGGCGTGATCGACGAGATCGGCGGCCTCGCCCGCGCGGCGTCGAGCGCGCGGCTCGAGGTCAGCCAGGCCGACCAGGCGATCGACCTGATCCACAAGGCCAAGCTCATTCGCGACGGCGACCCCCACGTCAAGGGCCGCGCGGTGTTCCTCCCCGAGGGCCCCGGCGACGTGTGGCTCGCCGGCGACCTGCACGGCAACGTCAACAACCTCAAGCGCCTCGCGCAGCTCGCCGACCTGAGCAACAACCCGCAGCGCACGCTGGTCTTGCAGGAGATCGTGCACGCGCGCCTGATCACGGCCGACAACCGCGACCTGAGCTTCGTGGCGATCATGGAGGCGATCAAGCTCATGGTCGCCCACCCCGGCCAGGTCTACTACATGCTCGGCAACCACGACCTCGCGCTGAACCTGCGCCGCGAGCTGGTCAAGGGCGGCAAGTTCCTCAACCGCTACCTGTTCCGCGGCATGGCCTACATGTATCGCGGACGCTACGAGGACGTGCTCGAGGCCTACCGCGAGTTCATTGGCGACATGCCCGCCGCGATCTTCTCGCCCAACGGCGTGTTCATGAGCCACTCCACGCCCAAGCGCGCCTTCATTCCGACGCTGAGCCGGAGCTACCTGAGCGAGACCGCCGCCGAGCAGCCCTTCAACAAGCTCAAGCCGATCGTGGCCCTGGTCAACGGACGCGAATACACGGACGAGGCCGCCGAGGAGTTCGCCGACCGCCTCGAGTGCGACGTCATGCTCTGCGGCCACACCCCGACCTCCCACGGCTTCACCGTCAAGAACAAGCGGCACCTAATCGTGGACTCACAGCACCCCAAGGCGCGCTACGTCGCCTTCGACAAGCAGCAGCGCTACGAGACCTCCGAGGCCCTCGCCGAGGAGCTCAACACGCTCTACCCCGACAGCGCCGAGCGCGAGATCGAAGGCGAGCTCCTGTAGGAGCGACCCTCGGGGCACGGACTCCCCTCGCCGAGTCCGGCAGCGCGGCGGATCCGGGCTAGAATCCTCGCCCGGAGCCAGCATGCACCCGATCCTGTTCACGATCCCGGTGATCGACTTCCCGATCTACACCTTCGCGGTGTTGACGCTGGCCTCGGTCATGCTCTCGCTGCAGTACATCAGCTACGAGAGCAAGCGCCGCGGGCTCGACGCCGAGAACAACGTCAACTTCGCGATCGAGGTCTTCCTCGCGGGCCTGATCGGGACGCGGCTGCTGTTCGTGGCCATGAACTGGAGCGACATGAACCCGCCGGGCACGAGCGTGTTCGGCATGCTGTTCAACACGATCAACCTGCGCAACGGCGGACTCGTGTGGTACGCGGGCCCGATCGCCTCCATGAGCTACTACCTCTGGCGCAACAAGACCTACAAGGTCAAGTCGCGCATGATCGCGGACATCTTCGTGGTCGGGGTGCCCCTGGGCCACGCCGTGGGCCGGATCGGCTGCTTCATGGTCGGCGACGACTTCGGCAAGGTGTGGACCCCGGACTCGGTGTGGCCGGAGTGGGCGACGGTGACCTTCACCAGCCCGGACGCGCTCCTCCCCGAGGCCTTCAAGGGCAAGCCCCTGCTCCCGAGCCAGCTGCTCATGTCGCTGGGCAACTGGGTGATCTTCGGCGTCCTGTTCGCCGCCCGAAAGCGCCTCGTGCGCCAGGCCGGCTGCGCAGCCTCGCTCTACTTCATTCTCTACGCGCTGCACCGCTTCCTCGTCGAGTTCACCCGCGGCGACGAGATCCGCGGCTTCCTCTACAAGGGCGAGTCCTTCCAGCTCGCGACCAGCCAAGGGATCGCCCTGGCCCTGCTGCCCGTAGGGCTCGCTGCGTTCTGGTGGTTCTACACCCACCCCGTCCCCGACGAAGACCTCGCCCCCAACGACCTCCAGAACCTCGCCGCGCTGGCCTCGGAGGGCCCGGCAGCAGCCGCCCCTGCGGCGCAGCCAAACGCACCGGCCGAGGACGCCTCCGCGCCAGCGAAGGACGTCCCCGCCGAAGCAGGGGGCCACGACGCCCCCGCCGACGCCCCGCCCAAGGACACCCCTGACGGCGCAGGAGACGGCGCCTAGCCATGCGCCGCGCGCTGCTCCTGGCCGGGGTCGTGGGCTTCCTCGCGGTGGCCCTGGGAGCCTTCGGCGCGCACGGGCTGAAGCCCTACCTCGAGTCGCGACACGCCGACGACCCGGCGCGCGCCGCGCACCTGCTCGAGGTGTGGCATACCGCTTGCCACTACGCCCTCGCGCACGCGCTGGCGCTGCTCGCCGTGGCCGCGCTCACCCCGCACCTGGGCGGCCGCGCGCTGAGCGCGGCGAGCTGGCTGTTCCTCGCCGGGACCGCGGTCTTCTCCGGGACGCTGTGGGCGCTGGTGCTGAGCGACATGAGCGCGCTCGGCGCGATCACCCCGCTCGGGGGTTTGCTCTTGCTCGGCGGCTGGATAGCCTGTGCCCTGAGCGCGCGATCTCCCGCCGCGCCACAGCCAGGAGCCAAGCCATGAGTGTGACCTTCTTCTACAAGAGCACCTGAACGTCGTGCCGCCCTGCACGAGGTCTCGTGCAAGAACTCGCCCCCGACGTCGTCGAACGCAACTACGCCAAGCAGCCGCTCACCCGCGCAGAGATCCAGCGCATGCTGAAGGCCGCCGGCGGCGTCGCCGCCGTCATGAACACACGCCACAAGCTGGTGAAGGAGCACGGGTGGAAGGAGAAGCCGCCGACCCAGAGCGTGTTCCTCGAGCAGGCCCTGGAGGAGCCGAACCTGCTCCGCCGCCCGATCACGGTCAAGGGCTCGCGAGCGGTGGTGGGCAAGGACGAGCAGGAGCTGCGAAAGCTCCTCGGGTGACCCCGGCCGGCTTCACCCTCAGCAGCGCGCCCTCCGGGCTCGAGCTCCCTGCGTCCGCGCGCCGCGAGGTGCTGCCACGCGCGCTGGGCTTCCTCCTGCTCGCCGCCGGCCTGGGCCTCGTGGCGACCGCGCTCGTCCCGGGCGACGCGACGCGCACGCTCTCGGTCGGGATCGGCGTCGGCGTCGGCGTCGCCTTCACCGCCAGCTGGCTGATCGGCGCGGCCCTGAGCTTCGACCGCGACTGGAACCGCTTCGGCCTCGCGACCTTCGGACTCTGGCCGCTGCGCGCGCTGGTGGCGGTGGTCGTGGTCCTCGTGGGAACCAGCGCTGGGCTCGACCTCGCGGCGCTCGTCCTCGCCTGGCTCGTGACCCAGGTGGCCGGCTTCGCGATCGAGACCTGGGCGTTCATGCGCCTCGCCGCGATCTCGCGCTACGTCGGCCCCCCCGACCCGCCCGCGGGAGGAGCGAGCTCATGACCCCGACCCGCCTGACCCTCTCGCTCCTGACCCTCGCGCTCTGCGCGTGCAGCAGCCCCGAGACCCCGAGCGACCCCACCCGCGTCGGCTACCCCCCCGAGTGGTGGGAGCCCGTCACCGACGACGACGTCCCGGAGTGGGAGATCCTCCCCCAGGCCGCGGGTCGAGGCGAGGTGATCCTCTCCAAGCGCAACCAGCTCGGGCTCCTCTCCAACTTCGCGGCCACCCCGTTCACCTACCGCGGGAAGCGCTACGCGAGCCTCGAGGGCTTCTGGCAGTGCATGAAGTACCCCGAAGGCCCCGGCGACCCGCGCGCGAGCCTCCCCGGCTGGGAGCACACCCGCGAGGAGGTCGCGGACATGGTGGCCTTCGACGCCCACGCAGCCGGGGTCGCCGCCGAGGCGATCCTCGACCGCGCCGGGATCTCCTGGGTCAGCTTCGAGGGCGAAGAGATCGAGTACAAGGGCCGAGGGATCGAGCGCCACTACGCGCTGATCGTCGACGCGACCCGCTGCAAGATCGCCCAGAACCCCGAGGTCGAGGCGGTGCTGCGCTCGACCGGCGACCTGGCCCTGCGCGCCGACCACCACGAGGACGCCGACGGCACCAAGGCCTGGGCCTACTACACGATCTACATGCTGCTCCGCGACGAGCTGCGCGCGGGCACCTTCCACGCGCCGCCCGCCGAGTAGGCGCGTCGACGCTCTTCAGCCCAGCCGCAGCGCCAGCGCCCCGACCCCGAGCAGGGCGTAGGCCGCGACCGCCCACGCCGAGAGCGGCGCCCCAGCGAACGCCAAGGAGTCCGCCAGAGCCGCCCGGGCGCGGGTCCGCAGAGGTAAACGCGGGGCGAGGGTCCCCCGACGGGCGCTCAGGCGCGCCGGAGCCAACTCGACGCTCCTGCAGCCGTAGGTCACGCAGCCCTCGTGCGCCGCCGCGCACTCGGCGTGGACCGCCGTGCCGCAGGCCGCGCAGGCCCAGGGCGCGGAGGGCCCCTGCTCCTCGAAGCCCCCCCGGCAATACGGACAGATCATGCGGCCGTCGCGGCCCGCTGCTCCCGGCGAATCCCGACCCAGGCCCCGAAGGGCAGGCCCGCGAAGCCGAGCGCGACCAGCACGACCCCCGGCCCGAGCTGGGGCAAGGCCAGGCGCAAGCCGAGCGTCCCGCCCCAGCCCGCGGCGACCCACAGCAGCGGGCCGCGCTGGCTGAGCCAGGCGCAGCCCAGGAGCGCGGCGCTCACCGGGACCACGCCCAGCACGACCGGGTCGGCGAGGCCCACGAGCATGCCCTGCCCCCAGGGCAGCGCGAGCAAGCCGCCCGCCAGCGCCGCCAAGCCCGCGTGGTTGTAGGCCGGCACCACGAGCAATGCCCCCGCGCAGAGCGCCCCCACGAGCGCGGGCGCGCTCGGCGCGAGCCCCCAGTCGCGGGCGAGGAAGGTCGCGCAAGCGACCGCCACGAACAGGCCGTGGGCGACCAGGGCGCTCTCGCGGCGCGCGAGCCCCGTCACCACCAGCGCGAGCCCGACCGCCAGCGCATAGCCCGCGGCCTCCTCCCAGGTGCGCGAGAAGGCGAAGGGCGCCGCCCCGAGCACCACGCCGACCGCGCCCAGGCCGAGCTTGAGCCGGGTCGGCGCGAGCAGCGCGGCGGCCCCGGCCGCCAGCGGCGCGAGGGCGAGCAGAGCCAGGGCCTGACTGAACACGGGCAAGCGACCGAGCAAGCTGGCCTCGGGCAGGACCACCGCCAGGGCGAGGGTCGCCGCCGGCGCGCAGGCAGTCCAGGGCGCGAGGGTCCGCCCCAGCGCGAGCGCACCGCGCGCGCAGGCCACCTGCACGAGCAGGGCCAGCGGCAGGTAGGCGAGCAGCGGCGGCTCCTGCCCTGCGGTCCACAGCGCGTGCCAGAGGAGCGCGGGGACCGCGATCAGCCCCACGGCCCGCCA
>JAGQRJ010000554.1 GCA_020425635.1 Planctomycetota bacterium
CGCGCCAGCCAAGGCCGCCTTGCGCAGCGCTCGCCGGCCCGCCCCGAGTCGTTCACCTTGCAGCGCGCGCTCGAGCTCTCCGGCGAAGGCGTTCGCGTCGCGGTAGCGCTGGCGGTGCGGACGCGTCAGCGCCTTGAGCACCACGTGGTCCCAGGCGGCGGGCACGCCGGGGACCTGTTGGGAGGGCACGGGGATCGGCTCGCTCGTGATCTGCGCGCCGAGGGCCAGGATCGTGGGCCCCGGGAAGGGACGCTCGCCGACGATCGCCTCGTAGAGCATCACACCCAGGGCCCACACGTCGCTGTGCGGACCTTGGTTCTCGCGCTCGCCTCCGATCTGCTCGGGGGCCATGTAGTGCGGCGTCCCGATCATGGCTCCGCTGCGCGTGAGTCGCTCCAGGTCCTGGTGCGCCGCGAGCCCGAAGTCCGTCACGCGCGCGGTGCCCATGCCGTCGATCAAGACGTTGGCTGGCTTGAGGTCGCGGTGCGAGATCCCCTCGGCGTGCGCCGCGCCCACTGCCTGGGCGACCTCGAGGATCCAGCCCACCCGCACCCGCAGCGGCGCCACGCGCAAGCCGTCGTCGAGGGTCTGGGCCCCGGCGATCAGCTCGTAGGCGATCCACGGGGGGTCCGACTCGAGGTCGGCGGAGTGCACGGCCACCAGTCCCGGGTGCTTGAGCGAGGCGGCGAGCTCGGCCTCCCGGCGGAAGCGGGCCAGGCGCCGCGGGTTCTCCTGCGGAGAGAGGATCACCTTCAACGCGACCTCGCGGCCGGTGTGCCGCTCGCGCGCGTGGTAGACGGCGCCCATGCCGCCGCGGCCGAGCTCGTCCAGGACCTCGAACCGATCGTGGGGCAGTCGCGGGCTGATCTTGCGCGACGTCCCGAAGCCCGACGGCGGGGGCAGCGCGTCCCCCCCCGACCCAGACCTCGAGTCAGGGACGTAGGACCCCGACCAGCTCATCGGCGCTTCCTCCCGCCCCTTAGGGAGTATAGCCGCGAGGTCCCACGCACAAGGCGGAAGCTCTACGGCGGCTGGTGCTTGTGCAACGATGGCCCGTTGCCACGCCTCCCCGGGGAGGCTAGGCTCTGCGCCTCGGCTTGGGGCGGCGATGGACGAGTTCTTGCGGGTGATCTTGGCCTTCCCGACGGTGATCTTCACCGTCCTGCTCGGGGTCTCCGCGGTCTACTGGTCCACGGTCTTCCTCGGGCTCCTCGACGTGGACCTGATCGACCTCGGCGAGCTCGACGTCTTCGACGGCGCGGTCGACGGCGCGATCGACGGCGCGATCGACGGCGCGATCGAGGGCGCGGTCGACGGGGCCCTGGAGGGCGCCACCGAGGGCGGGGCAGAGGGCGCGGCCGAAGCCGTCGAGGGCAGCCACGCCGGGGGCCTCACGCGCTTTCTGTTCCACGCCCTGGGCGTGCAGCAGGTGCCCCTGACCTTCAGCGTGAGCATGCTCTCCCTCTGGAGTTGGTTGGTCTCGGCCCTCGCCTCGCAATACCTCGCCCCCCTCGTGGGCCGCTGGCTCAACGACGTCGTGTTTGGGCTGCTCGTGTTCGTGGCCGCGCTGTTCGTGGGGCTGCTCGTGACGGGCCAGCTGGTCAAACCCTTCGCCAAGGTGTTCGAGACCGAAGAGGCGGTGAGCAAGGTCGCCCTCGTGGGCAAGCTGTGCACGGTCTCCACCAACTCCGTGGACGAGCGCTACGGCCAGGCCGAGTGCTCCGACGGAGGCGCCGGCCTGATCCTGCAGGTCCGCTACAGCGGCGACACCCCCCCGGGCAAAGGGCAGCGCGCGGTCCTCGTCGACTACGACCACCAAAACGACGTCTACCTGATCGAACCCGTCGACCTCGACGACGGCCTGGGCAGCCCCAGCTCGGCGCCGCCCCTGCCCCGAATCCCAACGACCTGACCCGTCCTGACCTGAGGAGAGCCCCGTGAACGTGCTCCTGTTGCTCGCCGACTTCGAGATCCCCCCGCTCGCGATCTACGCGGTCGCGGCGATCGTCTTGATCGCCATGATCCTCGGCGGCATGGCGATCCTGATCGCCCGCTTCTACCGCAAGGTCAATCAAGGCCAGGCGCTGATCGTCAACAACATGCGCAAGGAGCCGACGGTCACCTTCACCGGCGCCACCGTGCTCCCGATCATCCACCGGGCCGAGGTCATGGAGATCTCGCTCAAGACGATCGAGCTCGAGCGGCGCGGCAAGGAGGGCCTGATCTGCAAGGACAACATCCGCGCGGACATCCGCGTGTCCTTCTTCGTGCGGGTCAACAAGACCTCGGAGGACGTGCTGAAGGTGGCGCAGGCGATCGGCTGCGAGCGCGCCTCGAAGCAGTCGACCCTCGAGGAGCTGTTCATGGCGAAGTTCTCCGAGGCGCTGAAGACGGTCGGCAAGCGCCTCGACTTCGTCGAGCTCTACGAGAAGCGCGACGAGTTCAAGGACGAGATCATCAAGGTGATCGGGCAGGACCTCAACGGCTACGTGCTCGAGGACGCGGCGATCGACTACCTCGAGCAGACTCCGCTCGAGCACCTCGACAAGCAGAACATCCTCGACGCACAGGGGATCAAGAAGATCACCGAGCTCACCTCGCAACAGAACATCCTGACCAACGACTTCAAGCAGCAAGAGCGCAAGGCGATCAAGAAGCAAGACGTCGAGGCCGAGGAGACGATCCTCGAGCTCGAGCGCCAGCAGGCCGACGCCGAGGCCAAGCAAAAGCGTGAGATCACGACGATGCAGGCCCGCGAGACGGCCGAGACTCAGCGCGTGCAGGCCGAGGAGCACAGCCGGGCCCAGCTCGCCAAGCTCAAGGCCGAGGAGGAGATCGCGATCGGCGCCGAGAACAAGCAGCGGCAGGTCGAGGTCGCCCAGAAGAACCGCGAGCGGGTGGTCGCCGTCGAGACCGAGAAGGTCGAGCGCGACCGCGGGCTGGAGGAGATCGGACGCGAGCGCGCGGTCGAGCTCGAGCGGATCTCCAAGGAGAAGGAGCTCGAGGTCCAGCGCAAGGAGATCGCCGACGTGATCCGGGCGCGGATCGTGGTCGACAAGACCGTGGCCCACGAGGAGGAGGCGATCAAGGATCTGCGCGCCACCGCCGAGGCCACGCGCATGAAGGACGTGGTCGTGATCACGGCCGAGGGCGAGGCCCAGGAGGCGCTGGTCAAGGACATCAAGGCGGCCGAGGCCCGCGAGCTGGCGGCCAAGTTCCGCGCCAAGGAAGAGCTCACGATCGCCGAGGCCAAGCTCGCGGTCGCCGACAAGCAGGCGCAGGCCAAGATCCGCCTCGCCGACGGTGTGCGCGCGGAGTCTGCCGCCGAGGGCTTGGCGCAGATCACGGTCAAGGAGGCCGACGCCGTGGCCACCGAGAAGCTCGGCATGGCCGAGGCGCGGGTGGTCAGGGAGAAGCTGGTCGCCGAGGCCGAGGGCCGCGAGCAGCAGGGCCTGGCCGGCGTCCGCGTCCAGGAGGCCGAGGCGATGGCGATCGAGAAGAAGGGGGTCGCCGAGGCCACCGTCACCCGCGAGAAGCTGGTGGCCGAGGCCACCGGCGCCGAGCAGAAGGGCCTGGCCCAGGTCAAGGTCGAGGAGGCCCGAGCCCACGCGATCGAGCGCACCGGCTTCGCCGAGGCAGCCGCGATCAAGGAGAAGCTGACCGCGGAGGCGACCGGCCTCGGCGAGAAGGCCGCGGCCATGCGCGAGCTCGACGGCGTGGGGCGCGAGCACGAGGAATACCGCCTGCAGCTCGAGAAGGACAAGGAGGTCGAGCTGGCTGGGATCACCGTCAAGAAGGACATCGCCTTCGCCCAGGCCCAGATCATGCGCGAGGCGTTCAGCAAGGCGAACATTCAGATCGTCGGCGGCGACGGCGCGTTCTTCGACAAGTTCGTGAACGCGGTCTCCCTCGGCAAGTCGATCGACGGCGCCGTCAACGAGAGCCAGACGCTCCAGACCGCGCTCAGCGACTACCTCGAAGGCCGCAAGAGCCTGCCCGGCGACCTCAAGGACGTGCTCTCGAACCCCCGCCTCGACGCGAGCGCGCTGCAGCGCCTGAGTGTGGCGGCGTTCCTCGGGAAGCTCTCGGCCGGAGACGCCGGCGCCCAGGACAAGGTCCAGGCGCTGCTCGACTACGCCAAGGAGCTCGGGATCGACAGCCTCTCTCCGAAGTCCTGAGCCTGCTCCCGCCGGCCGGCGCGCCGCGCCGGCCGGCTGACCGCGTCCCGAGAAGGAGGCCCCCGGCGTGAGTGAACCAGCGGCCGAGACCCAAGACGACGCCCAAGGCCTCGACACGGGCAACTACGAGGTCATTCGCGAGCGCCTCACCGGCGTGGCGCGCAAGGTGCGCGCCCGCGCCGAGGCGCTGAACGAGCGGAGGAAGCAGGTCTTCGGCGGCACCGAGCTCACCGTGATCGGCAACGAGCGGGTGCGCACCGAGAACAACTGCGTCCCGCGGGACATCGCCACCGTCGGCGGGCTGCTCCTGTTTGGCTACAACGTGTTCATCGGCCTCAAGCGCGAGACCCGAGTCGAGGACGTGTTCAGCCTGCAGCGCATGGTTCGCGGCGACGACGGGGCGCTGTCGCTCGAGCCCGTGCCCTTCAGCGCGCTGCCTGGGCTGTTCGACGCCGAGAGCTTCAAGCGCGAGTTCCACGAGCTCTACGAGTACTACAAGGAGTCGAGCCTCGACCAACTGCGCGTCAAGGACGGCAAGCTGCTCGCGGTGTTCCGCACGGGCAAGGGGCCCTCCGCCGTGCGCGTGTTTCGCTGGGCCCTCGACTCCGACGGGCGTCCGTCCTACCTCGACAACCGCGGCGAGCGCGACCACACGCTCCCTCCGCGGCATGACTTCGAGTGGACCCCGACCACCCGCGACGACCACGTGCAGGGGCGGCACCCCCACGTCTCGATCCTCGACGAGGTCTTCGTCGAGACGGTCGGCGGCGACCTCACGATCAAGATCGAGGACAACACCGAGGACGGGAAAGGGATCTACAGCGAGGCCGTCGACGACGCCAACCAGGGCCTCGACGACGGCCAGATCCACTACGCCAAGGTCGGGAGCCTGATCCTGATCAAGGTCCTGCCCTTCGGCGAGGTCGACTGGCGCTACCTGATCTACTCCAGCCGCACCCAGCGCGTGGCCCGGGTCGACGCCATCGGGCTGACCTGCGTCCAGCTGCCCGAGGACCACGGGGTGATCTTCCCCGGCGGCTACTACCTGCAGTCGGGAGACTACAAGCTGTTCGAGGGCGACCTCGACGACCTCGAGTTCTTGCGCGTGATCAAGTCGCCCAACGGCGAAGACGTGCTCTACGTGTTCCACCGGCGCGACGAGGGCAGCTACGTGCTCCTGCCCTACAACCTGATCCGCAAGGAGGTCCAGACCCCGATCCACTGCCACGGCTCGAC
>JAGQRJ010000555.1 GCA_020425635.1 Planctomycetota bacterium
ACTCTCGGATCTCACGGACCCACGGCGTGCTCGACCCCGCCTCCTTCACGATCCGCGACCTGAACTCCGCGAACGGGATCCGCGTCAACGGCGCGCTGATCGGGCGCACCCCAGGGCACCCGGGTCCACCGCACCCGCTCGCCTCCGAGGACATCGTGCAGCTCGGACAGACCGAGTTCCTGGTGGGGGTCGAGCGGATCACCCGGGAGGCCCTGCTCGAGCGGCTCGCGCGCTCGCGGCGAGGGTTCGTCGGCCCCGCCGGGGTCCCCGAGGCCGAGCGCTTGGGGGGCTTCTTGCGCGAGCGCAAGCGCTTCGAGGTCCATGCCTGCGAGACCTGGGCGGGCATGCTCCAGACGGTCGGGGCGCTGCGCTACAGCGCGCCGATCTTTGGGGTGATCGTCCTGGCCTGGGTCGTGGAGCCGCTCGGGGGCGACCGCATGCGGGTGGGAGACGAGGAGGTCGGCCTCGACGCGCTGC
The DNA here is from genome assembly GCA_020425635.1 of Planctomycetota bacterium. Classification (GTDB taxonomy): domain Bacteria; phylum Planctomycetota; class J058; order J058; family J058; genus JAGQRJ01. Next base: position 478 of record JAGQRJ010000555.1, read on the forward strand.
TGTTCATGCTCGGCACGATCCCCGGGAGCAAGGTCCTCGCCCTGCAGTCGAAGGGCGACCCGGCGGGCCTGGAGGCGGTGTTCCGCGACCTGGCCTTGCAGGACACGATCTTGCTCACGAGCACGATCCCGGACACCGGGGGGCTCGAGCCCGACGGCGTGCTCCCCGAGATCGGCACGATCCCGGCCGACGCGCTGCGCCAGTCGGTGGCCGACGGCGGCGGGCTCTTCGACTCGATCGTCGACGGCCTCGACGCGCTGGTGAGCCCCGAGAGCAACGTGCTGCGGGTCGAGTGGGCCGAGCGCTACGAGGGCGCGCTGCGCATGGTGGTGGGGACGCGCCGGCCGAGCGCGGACGTCGAGGTCGAGCTCTCCTACCAGCCGAGCTCCGAGGGCACGGTCCGCGTGACGCACACCCTCAGCAACACCCTCACCGGGCCCAGCGCCGGAGAGGACACGCTGATCGGGCTGTAGGCGCGCTGCCCGGCCGCGCGGAGGTCCCCTAATTCAGCTGCGCCGCGCCGAGGGCGAGCTCGCGCCCGCGGCGCTCGGCGGCGAGGGCCTCTTCGCGGCGCCCTGCCTCGCGGCACAAGCGGGCCAGGCGGCCGTAGCCCTTGGCGAGGAGTTCGGGGGCGGTGCGGCAGCGCTCGCCGAGCGCGACCAGGCGCTCCTGGGTCACGAGGGCGCCGAGCAGGTCCCCGGCGAACTCTTGAAAGGTCGAGCGGTAGGAGAGCAGCGGGATCAGCTCGGGGTCGTGGCGGCCCCTGAGGCGCTCGACCGCCTCGAGGTCCCGGGCGTTGTCGGCGAGCCCGATCGCGAAGGGGTGCGAGGGAGGCAGCGGCTCGGGGTCGCTCAGCGCGCGCGGCAGGCCCGGCGCCTCGGGGGCTCCCGCGTGGTATCCGGCGATGAAGGTCGCCCACTGCAGGCCCGCCTCGACCAGCTCCGGGGCCTCGGTGTCGAGCAGCTCGTCGCTCAGGCAGTGGCTGCCGAAGGTCAGCGCAGAGCTCGGTCCGAGGAGGCTCGGGGGGACCTGGCGCATTTGGGCCATGAGCAGGCGCACCCCCCAACAGAACAGGTTCGGGACCCTCGTGGGGAGCAGGTCGCCGCAGGTGTAGAACGCCTGCACGAGGTAGGTCCAGCGCTCGCGCGCCGCGGCGTCGTCGTCGAGGGAGCCGCGCAAGAAGGCGTAGGCCAGCTCGGCCAGCAGCGCGCCGCTCTGCCCGTCGTGCTCGTCGAGGAGCGCGTGCTCGAGCCGGCTGGGCGGGGTCGGGCGCGGGATCGGGAGCAGCGGCGGCGGAAAGGCGACGCCGAGCAGCGGCTCGGTGAGCTCGCTCCAGGCGAAGTTCCGGGGTCCTGGCGCGAGGGGCGCGGCGACTCCGCCGGGGCCCGCGGCGGCCGCGTGCTCGGCGCGGCGCGCCTCGTCGGCTGGGTGCAGCACTCCGCCCGCGAAGCTGAGGACCTCGACGGCCCCCGGGTCGAGGCGCACCCAGCTCGTGCTCTCGCCCCCCTCGAGGAGCAGGGACACGCGGTGGACCCCGGGCTCGAGGTCGCGAAAGCCGAGGAAGCCAGCGGGGACCGGGGTCTGAAAGAAATCGAGCGCGAGCACCCCGGCGGGGAGGTCGAGCAGCACCAGGTGGGCCGCGCCTGCGGCGACCTCCGCCGGGTCGGGGATCGGGAGCTCGACGCCGGTCGCCGAGGGCGCAGGCCGGCTCTCGCCGAGGGTCTGGCGCAGCCGGCGCTCGAGGGTCGCCGGGGGGACCTTGAGCAGCTTGCAGAAGCGCCGCAGGCGACGCAGCTCCTGGGTGGTGACCTCGCCGTCGGCGACCGCGAGGGCCAGCAGCTGGTCGAGGAGCAGGGCGCGCTCGGGCTCCTCGGTGCCGACCTGCAGGTTCTCGCCGCGGAGGCCTTCGTCGCGCAGCGCCGCGGCCTCGGCCTGATCGATCCCCATGCCGACCCGAAACGACTCGAGCAGGGCCTGCTCCTCGGCGGTCGCGCCGCCGTCGCTCGACGCGAGGTAGCACAGCAGGCGGTAGATCCTGCGCGCGCCGGGGTCGCTCTCTTCGCGCAGGGGCTTGGGCGCGCCTGGCGCGGCGGTGCGCGCGCCGAAGCGCTGCTCGAGGCGTCGCTGGAGCTCGGCGGGGGAGACCCCTGCGCGCTTGGCGAAGGCCACCAGGCGCTTCTTCTCCGCGCGGTCCAGCACGCCGTCGGCCGCGGCGACGTCGAGCAGGAGCTCGAACAGCAGCTCGCGCTCGACCGGGTTCTTGCCGACGCTGAGCTTCTCGCCGCGCTGCCCCTCGAGCTCGAGGGCGCGCGCCTCGTCGTCGGAGAGCGGGAAGGTCTCGCGAAAGGCCGCCAGCACCTTCTGCTCGCGCGGGTCGTACTCGCCGTCGCAGGCCGCCATGTGCGCCATGAGCCGGTAGATCCGGCGCACCCCGTTGGCCGAGAGCTCGCTCGAGGGCTCGAGGGAGGAGGGCTGCGAAGGCGGCAGCCCTGGGCCGAGCGCGGGGAACTCCGTCCCGGCGAGCGGCAGGTGCACGAAGCCCTTGAAGCCGGCGCGCGCGAGGAGCGTGAAGTCCGGGTTGCCTGGCTCGAGGGTCGGGTGGAAGCACACGAGGTGCCCTTCGAACAGGCCGAAGTCGAGCTGGAGCTCTCCCGCGACCGTGGCGGGCACGAACTTGGGCGGGGTCGCCGGCTGAAAGGGGTGGCCCGCGCCGATCGCCGCGCGCAGCGCGTCGAGGGTGACCGGCAGCGGCTCGACCGTGTCCGCGCTCTGGCTCGGACCTGCGACGAGGCCCACCCCGGGGACCCCGAGGTCGCCCCAACGCTTGAGGGTGCAGAGCGGGATCGCGAGGCCGCGGAAGCCGTGCGCGGCGTGCGCGGCGACGATCCGCGCGGAGAGGCTCCGGTGGCAGGCGGCGCGCCCCTCGGCCTGCTCGAGCGGCAGCGGGACCTCGGGGAAGTAGGCCATGCTGACCTGGGTCCCTTCGTGGGCGAAGGGGAGGTAGAACGCCGCCCGCGCGTTGCTCGGATCGTGGGCGTCTTCTCGCGGGAGCAGGGTCAGGACGGGCAGGGGCCAGGTGCGCGCGAAGGCGTCGACCCAGGCCTGGGTGGCCACGACCACGCGCAGGGTCCCGGCCGGGGTCTCGAGGGCGTCGACGCTACGGCTCATGCCCCCGTTCTAGCCCGATGCGCGGGCTCGCGCCCGCAGCCCCTAGCCGGGGGGGGCGGCGGTCGCCGGGCGGGGG
>JAGQRJ010000556.1 GCA_020425635.1 Planctomycetota bacterium
CGCGCGGGCTGGGCCGGGCAGCCGGGGGAGCCGATCGAGGGGGGGCTCGTGGTGGGGGTCGACCTCTACGGGCTCGCGGCGGCGGAGCGCTTCGCAGCCCAGCACGCGCCTCCGCCTCGGACCCTGCGCCCGGCGGAGTTCCTCGCCTCGCTGCCTTCGACGCCGGCCGGGACCCTGGGCCTCCTGTTCGGGCTCCACGCCTACCAGGCCACGCTCTGCCACCCGGAGCTCGCCGCGCTGCAGGCGCTGCAGCACGCCTGCGACGTGCTCGAGCGCGGCGTGCTCCGGCGCGTGCTCCTCGTGGCCTTGAGCGCGGTCGAGCCCGAGGTCCAGCGGCGCTGGCAGGGCGACCCGGGAGGGGACGCCGCGTGGCTCGCCGTCGCGCTCGCGCTCGAGGTCGACCGCGGCGCGCTGCGGGTGCGACGCGTCACGCTGGGCGGCGCCGAGGACCGCGGCGAAAGCGCCGGCGGGCCCCTTCTCGCGGACCTCGCTCCGAGTTACCGTGGGCTCCCCGCAGCCAGCCTGCTGGCCCTGGCACGGGCCGACGCGCCCGCTGGGCTGAGCTGGGGCGCGGGGCGGATCGAACTCGCCGAAGGAGGACGCGCGTGAGCGCCAACGAGGCCCAAAAGCTGAAGGTCAAGCGCATGCTGGTCGACCAGCTGCACCTGCGCATGGAGGCCGAAGAGATCGGCGACGCCACGCCGCTGTTCGGCGACGAAGGCCTGGGCCTCGACTCGGTGGACGCGATCGAGCTGGTCGCCGGGATCGAGGAGACCTTCGGCGCGGCCTTCGGCGGCGAAGACGAGGCGCGCAAGGTGCTCGTCGACGTGAACACCCTGGCGGACTACCTGGCCGCCGCGGGCAAGTTCGACTGAGCTCCGCCCGCGTGAGCTTCAGCCCCCGCCCCTGGAGGGACTACGACCACGCGCCCTTCGCGGGGCTCCCCGAGGAGAGCTGGTCGGAGGACCTCTACCTCGACAACGAGCTGATCGAGGCCAGCGTGACCCAGCGCTGCCTGGAGCTCCTGCGCGAGCTCGGGGCCCCGGTGCCCGGGCACCTCGAGCTCTTGACCGACGACCTCGCGCTCGGGGCGGGGGTGCCCGACGACCGCGCCGCCGCCTACCACTGGCTCTGGCGGCGCCTCGCCTGCGAGGGCCGGGTCGTCGGCGACGTCGCCGAGGAGGTCACCGACGTCCTCGCCCCCGAGCTCGACCCGGCCTCGCTCGCCGCGGCCTGCGCGCAGCGGGGCGAGCGCCTGGGGCCGACCCTGGCCCTGATCGAGCACGTCGCCGCGCACTACCCGGCCTGGCTCCGCGGCGAGGTCGAGGGTCGGCAGGTGCTGTTCAGCCGCGAGGGGGCCGCGCTGTGGGAGGCGTTCTTCGACAACGCGAACCCGGTGACCCGCGCGGTCAACGCGCTCGGGGCGGCGGTGGTCGCGCGCGAGGTCTCGGGCGAGCTCGAGCAGGTGCTCGAGGTGGGCGGCGGCTGCGGCGGCGGCGCCGAGCTCCTGCTCGCGGCCCTCGGCGAGCGCGCCCGGCGCTACCGCTTCACCGACGTGGCGCCGGTGCTCTTGTCGCGCGGCCGCAAGCGGCTGCGCGCGCGCTGCCCCGCGCGCGAGGTCGAGGCGGGGCTCCTGGACCTCGACCGCCCGCTCGGCGAGCAGGGCGTGGCCCCCGCGTCCCTCGACCTGATTTACGCGGTGAACACGCTGCACGCCGTCGCCGACCTGCCCGCGAGCCTGGGGGAGCTGTATCGCGCCCTGCGTCCGGGCGGGACCCTGGCCCTCGTGGAGTCGCTGCCCCCGGGGGGGGCGGCCTCGGTCGGCTTGGAGTTCGTGTTCCAGCTCGCGCCGGGCTTCCTCGAGGTGCGCGACGCGGTCCGCCCCCACGGCGGCTTCCTCCCCTGGTCCGCGTGGCGGCCGGCCCTCGAGGCCGCGGGGTTCCGCGCCGCGTGCGTCCCGGAGCCCGACGCGGCCACCGCGGCCTACCCGCGCTTCGCCGTGGGCGTGCTCCTCGGGCGGAAGGACGCCTGACGTGGGCGACCTCGACCGGCTGATCGAGCTCTTGCCGCAGACGCCGCCCGCGCGCTACCTCGACGCGATCCTCGAGCAGGAGCCTGGGGTCCGCGCGGTGGGCGAGGCGGTGTTTCCGCCGGGGCACCGGGTCTTCGACGGGCACCTCCCGGGCCGCCCCCTCGTCCCGGGGGTGATCGTGGTCGAGGCCCTGGCCCAGCTGTGCGGGGTCGCGCTCATGCCCGCGGGGCAGGGCGAGCCGATCCACGGCTACCTCGCGGGGATCCAGGGGCTCCGCTTCCGCCGCCTGATCGAGCCTGGCGAGCGGGTGCGCCTGAGCGCCGAGCTCGAGCAGCGGCTGGGGAGCGCCGGGCGCTTCCGCGTCGACGCCGAGGTCGACGGAGCCGCCGTGTGCTCCGGCGTGCTCACGATCGGGGGCATGCAGTCCTGAGCCCCGGGGGGCGAGGCGTCGCTACTCGGCCTGTCCGACCCGGATCAGGATCTGCTGGCTCGCGTTCTTGATCACCTGGCCCTGCTCGCCGGCGGGGGCCTTGACCAACACCTCGAGGGTCGACTCGAGGGAGCTCTCGACCACGAGGCCGTCGGGCCGGAGCAGCAGCTGCCCCTTGCCGTCGTGCTTGCCGAGGCTGACGTCGATCAGCTCCTCCTTGCCGGTCTCGTCGTCGAAGGTCGCGCTGACCTTGGCCTCGACCCGGCGCTGGGGGCCGAAGTCGCCCTCCTCCTCGCCGTGGAAGGTGTAGGCGAAGCGAAAGATCAGCCGGCCGAGCGGCGGCATGGGCTGGCGGTCGGTGATCTCCCACGACTCGCCGACCTCGAGCGGGTCGCGGGGGAGCTCGACGAAGGTGGCCTCGAAGCCCTTGCGCAGCTTGCGCGACACGCCGCGGACCCGGGTGACCTGTCCCCGCGAGCTGACCTCGAGGGTCACCGGCTTGCCGAGCTTGGCGACCAGGGGCTCGAGCTTCGGCGGGACCGGCCCGGGTTGGCCGCTGCGGTATTCGACCCGCTGGCCTTCCTCCTCGAGCAGGACGACGAAGTCCTTGGTCTCGATCTTGATCCTCCCGCCGTTGGCGTTGCGCTTGAAGACCCACTCCTGGGTCTCCTCGATCCGCGTGAAGACCTCGCCGGCCTTGGCCTGGACCGCGCCCTCGGCGTCTGGCCCGCCCTGAATGCTCTGGGCGACCCGCTGCTCGCTGACGATCCGGTAGGTGGCGACGGTGCCCGAGAGCTGGGCGAACTCGTAGCGCAGGCGCGTCTTCTCCTCGGCGCGGGCGAGCGCGGCGAGCGCGAGGAGCGCGAGCAGGGGCAGGAGCGGTCTGGACATGCCGAGAGGATACGGGACGGTCTCGGATTTCCTAACCGGGTTTTCCCTGTCCGCGGCGTGGGGTATCCTGCTGCCAGAGCTGGCCCCGTCGTCTAGTGGTTAGGACACAGCCCTTTCAAGGCTGCGACGCGGGTTCGAGTCCCGTCGGGGTCATGGTCAGTTCAGGAGCAGTCCATGGCTGAGCCCGTTCCGCTTGCGGAGTTCTTCAAGGCTCACGGTGGGTTCACGGAGGAGCGCTTCCTGGACAAGTACGACGGCGCGTTCTTGCTCCTGCGCTATCAGGGATCCCCGCCCGCCGCCTTCTACCTGGAGCGCAGGCCCGACTTCTCGGTCTCGCTGGGCAGCGACGACGAGTGCGACCTCCCCTTCGAAATGGACCAGACCCTCGACGCGCGGCACGCGACGATCGCCTACCACGAGGGCTTCCGGGGCTGGACGATCGAGGACCACAAGACCGAGTTCGGCACCTTCGTGGGCAAGCAGCGGATCCAGCAGGGGCGCGCGCACCTGATCCAGGACCGCGAGGTCGTCAAGGTCGGCGGGCTGATGGTCATGCAGCTCTACACGAGCGCGGCGCTCTGGGGCCGCATGAGCAAGGCCGGGATCACCAAGCGCATCAAATCCACGCCCAAGCCTCCGCTGCCGGACGAGTTCGACGACGACGACGAGGACGAGGACGAGGAGTTGGAGTAGGGCGGGCCTCGACCCGGGTCAGCGCGGGACGTAGGCCTCGGCGCCGCCGAGCGCGGTGCCCCGCTCGTCGAAGCCCCCCACGATCAGCATGCGCCGATCGCTGAGCACCGTGAGCGTGTGCTCGACCCGGGCGAGGTGCGTGCGCCGGTCGGGGGTGCGCGTCATGACGCCGCCCTGCACGGTCGCGGCGAGCGCGAAGCTGTAGAGCTCGCCCTCGTCGATCAGGCCCCCGCGGGCGTTGCGGCCGCCGACCAGGAGGGTCCGGCGGTCGAGCAGGCTGCGGGCCCGGTGCTCGGCGCGCGGCGTGAACAGCGGCTTCGTGTCGGGGAGCAGCTGGAAGGGGAACACGCGGGTGTCGACGAAGCGCAGGTCGGGGCGGAGGGTGCCCGTCGCGTCGCGGCCGCCGCTGAGCAGCACGATCCCGGACCCGCTGGCCTGCGAGAGCGAGGCCCCCGCGCGCCCCACGCCCTCGGTGGCCGTGCCCAAGAAGAGGTTGCTGGCCGCGACCAGGTCGACGGTGTCGAGGGGCCCCGCGGCGTTGCTGCCCCCGCCGAGCACGACGTGCGCCCCGCTGGGGACCGCGTCGTGGTCGCCGCGGGGGGCGCTGAGCGAGCCCGCCGGCGTGAACTGGCGGGTCGCCGGGCTCCAGAGCTCGAGGCTCCCGAGGGCGTTGCCGAGGGCGTCGAAGCCCCCCGCGACCAGGACCTGGCCCCCGGCCACGATCGAGGCCGTGGCCCCCCAGCGCGGGGTCAGCAGGGTCCCTGCCGCCTCCCAGCGGTCGAGCGCCGGGTTGTAGAGCTCGGCGGTGGCCACCACGCCCTGGAGGTTGCGTCCGCCCACCAGCAGCGCGCCGCCCGCGAGCTCGACCGCGGCGTGGTCCTGGCGCGCGGTGCTCAGCGTCGGGCCGTCGCGGAAGCTGTTGGTGCGGGGGGTGAAGAGCTCGCTCGTGGCGAGGCCGCTGTCGATCCCGGCGGTCCCCCCCGCGATCAAGACCTCGCCGTTGCCGAGCAGGGTGGCGGAGTGTCGGGCCCGGGGGCGGGCCGCGGTGCGCAGGAGGTCGAAGCCCTCGGTCGCGGCGAAGCCCCGCGGCCAGTAGCGCTCGGCGACCTGGTCGCCGCCGACCACGATCAGGTGTCCGCCCCCGGAGCGCACGGCCCGCGCCTCGCTCCGGGCCAGGCCGGGGACGCGCACGTCGCTCCAGCTCGCGTCTTCGAGCCCGAGGCGCTCGCTGGTGCTCGAAGCGTCGCTGGCGCCCGAGCCGCCGAAGACCACGAGCGAGCCGCGGGTGTAGGCCGCGGCGCAGCCCCGGCGCCCGCGCCGCAGGGCGGGGAGCACGCTCAGGGTGTTGCTGTCGGGGTCGAACAGGTCGACCGCCGAGAGCGCGCCGGCGTCGCTGCCGGGGGCGGTCGTCCCGCCGAGCAG
>JAGQRJ010000557.1 GCA_020425635.1 Planctomycetota bacterium
AAGACAGTGAGACCCGGCCTGCGACCGGGTACACACTGTCGCCTGCGCCTCGCTCGCGGCGGCAGAGCCGCCGACTCGCTCCGGCGCAGCCCGCCTGCTTCGCAGGCGGCTACCCCGCAAACTCACCACTTCGTGGTGAGCTTTGCGGGCTAGCCCTCGTCGAGCCAGGGGAACTCCTGAGCGAGGAACGCCGCCTCCTCGGGCCCCTCCGTCTTCATGTCGCGCCAGGCCTGTCGGGCGGCGTCTCGGTCCTCGAGCGCCGCGTGGACTCGCACCAGATCCTCCAGCATTTTGCGCAGCGTCCAGCGCCGGTGGAGGTTCGCCGAGTAGTGCCGGCGGTAGCACGCGATCGCCTCCTGGATCGCGGGCAGGGCCTCTGCGAAGCGCCCTTCGCGCCGCAGCAGCTGGGCGTGGCTGCGGTGCACCGCGGGGTTCTCGGGGTCGAGTCCCAGGGCGCGCTCGACGATCGGCCGAGCAGCTTCGCCGGCGGCGTTGGCGTAGACGAGGTACGCCGCAGCGCTCGCCCACTGACGCGGGCCGAGCTCCCAGGGGCCCTCCGCGAAGCCCTCGGGGTCGGTGAGCGCGCGCAACAGCGCGGCGCGCCGCTCGGGTGTGGGCTGGAGCAGGGTCTGTATCCGGAGCTCGAGGAATCGAGCCCAGGGGTCGCTGGGCTCGGGCCCCCAGGGGCGCGGCTCCAGCAGGTCCACCCCGGCGGGTTTGAGGTAGCCGTGGAAGTTCGGGAGGTCCAGGCGAACTCCCGCGAGCATGCCCCGCCAATAGATTGCTGGGCCGATCTCGCGCACCATGAACAGCTCGAGCAGGTCGTCGAGCGCGATCACCCCCTGACGGGGATCTTCGCAGCGGAGCCCGCAGGTCCCGAGCAGCTCGAGGACCTCGCACGCCTGGCCGGGCTCGGGCGGTGCGCCCGTTCTTCCCGCTCGCTCGAGGAGCTCCCGGGCGAGCCTGGCTCCGACCGCGCCGGGCCAGATCGAGGGCGGACTGGGCGCCCCCCGGGCCTCGGGGGGCAGCTCGGCGAGCTCGCGCAGCAAGGGCAGCCGGGCGCGGAGGGCTGCCGGCTCCCGGCAGGACTGGAGGGCGGCGAGGCCGTCGCTCCACAGCGCGCCGGCCAACGCCGGGTCACGGGCCGCGTCGCTCCGCAGCCGGCGCAGGCGCAGCTCGGCGGCCGGGTCTCCAGCGTCGAGCAGGTCCAGGGCTCGAGCCAGGTCGCTGCGCTGTGCGTCGAGCGCGGCGCGCTGAAGGTCTGCGCTCGGCGGAGCGCGTTCGGGGGTCGCGAGCGCGGCGCGGGAGGCGGGGTCCTTGCGGGAGAGGCGCCAGGCCAACGCGCCGACGCTCACCACGCAGGCCACGGCCCCGAGGGCGAAGGCGAAGGCGACGAGGGGCACCCTGCGTCCGCGGAAGGGGCGCATTCCCTCCACCGACTTGCCATCGATAGCGCGCCGGAGGTCCGCGGCGAAGGCGTTCCCGTCTGCGTAGCGGCGGCGAGGGTCCTTCTCCAGGGCGCGCAGGCACACCTCGACCAGCCCGCGGGGGAGCCCCGAGGAGATCCGCCGCGGGTCGTCGGGGGCCTCCAGGGTTACCTGGGCGACGAGGAGCATCAGCGTCTCGCCCTGGAAGGGCTCGCGCCCGGTGAGCACGCGGTAGAGGAGCACCCCCAGGGCCCACACGTCGGTGGGCGGGCCGTAGCGCTCACGCTTGCCCTCCGCCTGCTCGGGGGCCATGTAGCGCGGGGTGCCGAGCATGACCCCAGAGAGGGTGAGCCGCTCGAGGCCGACCGCGTGCGCGAGGCCAAAGTCGGCGACGTGCGCGCGCCCGGCGCGGTCGACGAGCACGTTGGCGGGCTTCACGTCGCGGTGCACGACGCCCTGGGCGTGGGCGTAGCCCAGGGCCTCGGCGACCTCGAGCGTGATTCGCAGCAGCGCGTCGCGGTCGAGGCGGTCGAAGCAGCGCTCGAGGTCCTCGCCCTCGATCAGCTCGTAGACCAGGTAGGGGCGCCCGGCGTGGACCCCTTGCCCGTGGACGCGCACGATCCCGGAGTGGTCGAGGGCGGCGGTGACCTCGCCTTCGCGGAGGAAGC